>NZ_JBSGZD010000050.1:0-38491 GCF_053610825.1 Streptomyces sp. NPDC054863
GCGTCGTCGTGGTGACCGGGGCGGAAGGTCAGTACCGGTACTGGCCGTTCGCCCCGGTGTCGTAGCCGTTCGGGTAACCGGCCGGCTGCTGCGGCGCCTCGGGGCCGAGCGGCTGATCGCCGTCGCGCTGGTGCGGCACCCACACGCCGCCCGGCGGCGTCTCGCTGTAGTTCTCGCCGTAGCCGCCGGCGAACTGCTGCTGGCCGCCGTACGAGTCGTACTCGCCGCTGCCGTAGGGCTGGGTGCCGATGTACGGGTCGGAGTAGGCGGCGTACTGCTGCTGCCCGCCGTCGTACGCGTAGGCCCCGGTGTCGTGGTTCTGGCCGCCCTGCGGGTCGTAGGCGGGGTAGGACCCGCTGCCGAAGTCGTCGAATCCCTGTGTCTGGGGCGCGGCGGCCGGTGGCGCGGCAAAGGGGGCCGAGGAGTCGTAGATCCCGTACCTGCCGGTCTCGTCGGGCACCGGCTGCGGCTCGTGGACCGCGGTCTGCGGGTCAAGGTGGCCGACCGTGCCGTGCTGCCCCGGGGCGTCGAAGCCGGGCGCTCCGCCGAAGCCGGGTGCTCCGTCGAAACCGGGTGCTCCGTCGTAACCCGGTGCTCCGTCGAAGCTGTGCGCGGCGTCGAAACCGGCGCCTGGCCGCTCCTGCGCCCCGTACTCCAGGTCCGAGACCTGCAATGTCGGCTCCTGTGCGGCGGATTCGCCCGCACCGCCCCTGCGTCGCTTGCTGCCGCCCGGGTTGCCGCCGATCGCCCAGCCCGTGGAGAAGCCGCGGCGGAAGGACAGCGTGACGTACGTCTGGCCGACGGCGAAGGCCACGGCGCCCGCCGCGATCACCACGACGGACGGCAGCAGCACGCCGACCACGACGACGGAGAAGCCCGCGAAGGCGAGCACCCGCCAGCGCAGCCGCGCCTTGTACTGCAACAGCACTTCGCCGAGCAGCCACAGCGCGACGACGCCGAATGCGATGTAGAGGACCGTCCAGCCCATGTACGCCCCTCTCCTGCTGCCGCGGATCCCCTGGTGGACTCGGCGGCGCGAGTACAACTGTGGTGACTGCTAAGACGACGGCTTCGGCGCCGACGCCTGGCCGTGTGTGTCGTGCAGTCCGAGATTCTCGTAGATCTCAAGTGTCGCCGTCGAGTTGTTCAGCGTGATGAAGTGCATTCCCGGTACACCTTCGGCAAGCAGCGTCGCGCAGAACTCGGTGGCGAACTCGATGCCAATGGAGCGTACAGCGGCCGGATCGTCCTTGACCGCGAGGATGCGCTCTTTCACGGCGTCGGGGAAATGCGCGTTGCTGAGCTGCGGAAGCCGGTCCAGCTGTTTGACCAGCGTGACAGGCATCACCTCGGGGATGATCGGGGTGTCGCAGCCCGCCGCCTGAACGCGGTCCCGCATCCGCAGATAGCTCTCCGGATCGAAGAACATCTGCGTGATGGCGTAATCGGCACCGGCGCGGCACTTCTCCACGAAGTGGCGGATGTCGGAATCCCAGCTGTCCGAGCGCGGGTGCATCTCGGGAAATGCGGCGACACCTACACAGAAGTCGCCGGACTCCTTGATGAGCGCGACGAGTTCGGAGGCGTACGTCACACCTTCCGGGTGACGGACCCACTCGCCCATCGGGTCGCCGGGCGGGTCGCCGCGCACCGCGAGGATGTTCCGGATCCCGGCGTCGGCGTACTGCCCGACCATGTTGCGCAGCTGGGCGACCGAGTGGTCGACGGCGGTGAGGTGCGCGACGGGCGTGAGGGTGGAGTCGGAGGCGATCTTCTGGGTGGCCTTGACGGTGCCCTCTCGGGTGGAGCCGCCCGCTCCGTAGGTCACGGAGACGAAGCTGGGGGCCACCGCCTCGACACGGCGCAGGGCGTTCCAGAGGTTCTGCTCACCCTTCGCGGTCCTGCGGGCCGAGAATTCGAAGGAAAACGACGTCTTTCCGGTCTCCAGCAGCTCACGCACCGTAAGGGCGCGGTCTGTTCTGGTGGAAGCTGTGCCAAGGGCCATGGCGGAAGGTTAGCCAGGGGCGTGCCGCACCCCCAACCACCCGGGCGACAAAGGTCCGTTATGCCGGTTTCTTGTCCACCCTTCGGACGGTTATCCGGCCCACGCCCGGTGCCTACCGGTCGTACGACCTGATCCGCTCGGCCAGATCGGCGGTGGCGGCGGCCGGGTCGGCCGCCCCGGTGATCGCGCGGACGACCACGACGCGGCGGGCGCCCGCGGCCAGCACCTCGTCGAGGTTGTGCGCGTCGATGCCGCCGATGGCGAACCAGGGGCGCGGCTGGGCGAGCGAGGCCGCGTACCGCACGAGGGCGAGGCCGGGTGCGTACCGGCCGGGCTTGGTGGGGGTGGGCCAGCAGGGGCCGGTGCAGAAGTAGTCGACGCCCGGCTCGGCGACGGCGGCGTCGACCTCGGACTCGGCGTGCGTGGAGCGGCCGATCAGGACGTCGTCGCTGCGGGATCCGAGGATCGCGCGGGCGGCGGGGACCGGCAGGTCGCCCTGGCCCAGGTGGAGGACGTCGCTGCCGATGGCGTGCGCCACGTCCGCACGGTCGTTCACGGCGAGGAGTTTGCCGTGCCGGCGGCAGGCGTCGGCGAGGACGGCCAGATGCTCCAGCTCCTCGCCCGCCTCCATGCCCTTGTCGCGGAGCTGGACGATGTCGACGCCGGAGGACAGCACCGCGTCGAGGAACGCCGGGAGGTCTCCCTGCGCCTTGCGGGCGTCCGTGCAGAGGTAGAGCCGGGCGTCGGCGAGCTGCGCGCTGGGCGTGGGCATGGTGCGGTTCCCCCCGTGGCGGCGGGGTGTCCCCCGTCGGTCGGCGGCGGGTGTGCGCTCCGCTCGGCAGGGCGGACCGCACACCGCCGTGATGTGGTGCGGCGTGTCAGAGGGCGAGCGCCTGGGCGCGGCGCTTCACCTCCGTGCCGCGATTCTCGCTCAGGGCCTGCGCGGGGGTGCCGGGCAGGGTCGGGTCGGCGGTGAAGAGCCATTCCAGCATCTCCGCGTCGGAGAAGCCGTCGTCCTTCAGGACCGTCAGGAGCCCGGGCAGGCCCTTGACGATCTGGTTGCCGTCGAGGAAGGCGGCAGGCACCTGGAGCGAGCGGTTCTCACCGCGCCGCACGGCGATGAGCTGGCCGTCCTTCACCAGCTGCCGCACCTTCGTCACCTCCAGGTCGAGCATCTCCGCGATGTCGGGGAGGTAGAGCCAGGCGGGGACGAGGGATTCGATCTTTGCGTCAATCTCGGTCACAGGACAAGCGTGCCATCTGGGACCGACAGCCGGTACCCGGGCCCGTCCGGGCGGGGGATTTCCTACGGCTTCCGTACGGCCGATTTCAGCGGTACGGAAGGATCGGCGGCCAGCGCCGGGTCGAGCGCGGCCCCCGCCTCCACCAGTTTGCGTCCCTGCGCCAGGTCGCGCGGGCGGCCCACCGCGAGCAGGGCCACCAGGGCGCCGCCGCGCAGCCAGCACACCGACCAGGAGGGGCCCGCGGGTTCGCCGCGCCAGATCATCTCGTCGGCGTCCGCGTGGTGGCCGACGTACTGCACGAAGCGGCCGAACTGCTCGGACCAGAAGTACGGCACGGGGTCGTAGGCCAGCGGGGCGCCGCCCAGGATGTTCGCGGCGACCGTGCGAGGGCCCTGGAGCGCGTTGTCCCAGTGGTGCACGAGCAGCCGGGTGCCGTAGCGCCCGGACGGGAAGGAGGCGCAGTCCCCGACCGCGTACACGTCGGGGACGGAGGCGCGCAGGTGTGCGTCCGCGGTGACGGAGCCGTCAGGACCGAGCTCGATGCCGGAGCCCGCCAGCCAGTCCGTCGCGGGCCTGGCACCGATGCCGACGAGGACGGCGCCGGCCGGGATGCGGCGGCCGTCGGCGAGGAGCACGGCGCCCGGCTCCACCGACGCCACGCGCGCGTGGGTGAGGAGCTCGGCGCCGCCCTCGGCGTACCAGGCGGCCATCGGGGCGGCGATCTCGGCGGGCATCGTCCCGGCGAGCGGCCGGTCCGCGGCCTCCACGACGGTGACGGTGCAGCCCGCTTCCCTTGCGGCGGTGGTGAACTCGGCGCCGATCCAGCCCGCGCCGACCACCACCACGTCGTGCTGCGCGTCCAGCACCGGGCGCAGCCGCCGCGCGTCGTCGAGGGTGCGCAGCAGGTGGATGCCGGGGGCGCCGGCGGTGCCGGGAAGGGTGAGGGGGTCCGCTCCGGTGGCGAGGACCAGCACGTCGTACGGAACCGGTCCGGCGAGGGTGTCGATCTCGTGGTCCGCCGGACGCACCCCGGTGACGTCGAGCCCCAGCCGGAGCTCGACGCCGAGCGCCTCGAAGTCGACCTCGAAGGCCGAGCCCTCGGCCTTGCCGAGCAGCACCGCCTTGGACAGCGGCGGCCGGTCGTACGGCGGGTGGGGCTCGGCACCGATCAGGGTGATCCGGCCGCCGAAACCCTGCTCCCGCAGGGCCACGGCGGTCTGCACCCCGGCCATTCCCGCGCCGACGACGACGATTCGCTTCTGCTCGCTCACCCGACCACCTTACGTATCTGACACTCCGTCAGGAAGGGAGTTCCTCGACGACGCTCGTGCCACTGCCCTCCTGGGACTCCCATGCCCAGCTCTCCGCCAGCCGAACGCGGCCGTCCGCGAGCAGCGTGACCAGGGACAGACAATGTCCGGACGAGGTCGATCCGTCCTGTTTCAGCTGTACGTACCTGAAGTCGAGCCGGTCGCCCGTGCGCGTGCCCACGAGATGCCCGCGCACGACGTCCCCGCCCGCGTACTCGGCCCAGATCCGGCCGCCCTGCTCGTGGTACGTGAAGCGGGTGCGGGTGCCGACCTGCCCCGGGGCCTGGTCGGCGACCGGCGCGAGGACGAGCCCGTCGAGCGAACGGGGCACGGGTGCTCCCTCACAGTCTGTTGAACCCAAGGACTAGTCTGGTCACCGTACAAGCACTCACGGGAGCCCGGCGGACCGGGCTGAGAGGGAGGCTGAACCGGCCTCCGACCGTACGAACCTGATCCGGGTCATGCCGGCGAAGGGAGGGGCTGGACGCCCATGCGGACTTCTGATCCTTCTGAGCACATGCAGACTTCTGAGCAACGGCCGTACGACGTCCTGGTGATCGGCGGCGGGATCATCGGCCTCGTCACGGCCTGGCGGGCCGCGCAGCGGGGTCTGCGCACCGCGCTCGCCGACCCCGCACCGGGCGGCGGCGCCGCACAGGTGGCGGCCGGGATGCTGGCCGCCGTCACCGAGCTCCACTACGGCGAGCAGACCCTGCTCGGCCTCAATCTCGCCTCCGCGCGCCGCTATCCGGACTTCGTGACGGAGCTGGAGGAGGCCTCGGGCCAGGACACCGGCTACCGCGCGTGCGGCACTCTCGCCGTGGCCCTGGACGCCGACGACCGGGCCCACCTGCGCGAACTGCACGCCCTGCAGCGGCAGTCCGGCCTGGAGTCGGAGTGGCTGAGCGGGCGCGAATGCCGCCGCCTGGAGCCGATGCTCGCGCCGGGCGTGCGCGGCGGACTGCGGGTGGACGGCGACCACCAGATCGACCCGAGGCGGCTGGCAGCGGCCCTTCTGGCGGCCTGCGGGCGCGCCGGGGTGGTTGTGCACCGCACGACGGCCGAGCGGCTGTCCGTCGTACGGGAGAGGGCTGCGGGCGCACTGCTGGCCGACGGCACCGAGGTCGTCGCCGACCAGGTGGTACTGGCCGCCGGCTCGCTCAGCGGGCGGCTCGCGGGGGTGCCTCCAGAGGTGCTGGTGCCGGTGCGCCCGGTCAAGGGCCAGGTGCTGCGGCTGACGGTGCCGCCCGCGTACGCGCCGTTCCTGAGCCGTACGGTGCGCGCCGTGGTGCGCGGCAGCCACGTCTACCTGGTGCCGCGCGAGAACGGCGAGCTGGTCGTCGGCGCGACCTCCGAGGAGCTCGGCTGGGACACCACCGTCACGGCGGGCGGCGTCTACGAGCTGCTGCGCGACGCCCACGAGCTGGTCCCCGGCATCACCGAGCTGCCGCTCACCGAGACCCGGGCCGGACTGCGCCCCGGCTCCCCCGACAACGCCCCGCTGCTCGGGCCCACCCTCCTGCCCGGGCTGCTGCTCGCCACCGGCCACCACCGCAACGGAGTGCTGCTGACGCCGGTCACAGGGGACGTCATGGCGGACGTGCTGACCACCGGCGAACTCCCCGAGGAAGCGCGGGCGTTCACCCCGCGCCGCTTCGCCTCCGCACCCGTGCAGCGAGAACGACAGGAACGACAGGAGCAGCCCGCATGAGCACCCCGGTGAACGTTTCCGTGCACGTCTTCGTGAACGGCGAGGGACGCGAGGTCTCCGCCGGTACGACCCTCGGCGACCTCGTCGCGACGCTCTCGCGCGCGCACGCGGGCGTGGCCGCCGCGCTCAACGAGACAGTGGTGCCGCGCGGCCGGTGGGCGGCCACCGCCCTCGCCGAGGGCGACCGCGTCGAAGTACTCACCGCGGTCCAGGGAGGCTGACGGCATGGCGGACGATCTCTTCGAACTGGGCGGCGCCGGCTTCTCGTCCCGGCTCATCATGGGGACGGGCGGCGCGCCCAGCCTGGAGGTGCTGGAGCGCGCGCTGGTCGCGTCCGGGACCGAGCTGACGACGGTGGCGATGCGGCGGCTCGACCCGTCCGTGCAGGGCTCCGTGCTGTCCGTGCTGGAGAGGCTGGGCATCCGGGTGCTGCCCAACACGGCCGGCTGCTACACGGCGGGCGAGGCCGTGCTCACGGCCCGCCTCGCACGCGAGGCGCTGGGCACGGACTGGGTGAAGCTGGAGGTCATCGCCGACGAGCGGACCCTGCTGCCGGACCCGGTCGAGCTGCTCGACGCGGCGGAGGTACTGGTCGACGACGGCTTCACCGTGCTCCCGTACACGAACGACGATCCGGTGCTGGCGCGGAAGCTGGAGGACGTGGGCTGCGCGGCGGTCATGCCGCTGGGCTCGCCGATCGGGTCGGGGCTCGGCATCCGCAACCCGCACAACTTCGAGCTGATCGTGGAGCGGGCCGGAGTGCCGGTGATCCTGGACGCGGGGGCGGGGACCGCGTCGGACGCGACGCTGGCGATGGAGCTGGGGTGCGCGGGTGTGATGCTCGCCTCGGCGGTGACGCGGGCGCAGGAGCCGGAGCTGATGGCGGAGGCGATGCGCCGCGGCGTGGAGGCGGGCCGTCTCGCCCACCGGGCGGGGCGCATCCCCCGCCGCCACTTCGCGGAGGCGTCGTCGCCGGGCGAGGGCCTGGCACGGCTGGACCCGGAGCGGCCCGCCTTCTGAGAGCGGGGGCCACGCGTTCAGGGGCGCGGGGACTGCGCGGCCGGCCCCCACGCACCCGCTCCTACGGACCGGCCCGGGGTTCCGGGGCCGGGGCCGCCCCGGGGCCGGGGGCCGCCCCGGGCCCCCGGCCGTCACAGCTCGGCTTCAGTACAGCCGCGGCACGCACATCCACGCCCGACCCGCCCCTACCGGCTCGTAGACTCCCTCCGTGGACACGACCCTCCAGGACCCCCTCGTCGGGCAGCTGCTCGACGGCCGCTACCGCGTCGAGGCACGCATCGCCGTCGGCGGGATGGCCACGGTCTACCGGGCCGTGGACACCCGCCTCGACCGCGTGCTCGCGCTCAAGGTGATGCACCCCTCGCTGGCCGCCGACGACTCCTTCGTCGACCGGTTCATCCGCGAGGCCAAGTCCATCGCCCGCCTCGCGCACCCCAATGTGGTGGGCGTCTTCGACCAGGGCACCGACGGCAGTTACGTCTACCTGGCGATGGAGTACATCGCGGGCTGCACCCTGCGCGACGTGCTGCGCGAGCGCGGCGCGCTCCAGCCGCGGGCCGCGCTCGACATCCTGGAGCCCGTGCTGGCCGCCCTCGGCGCCGCGCACCGGGCCGGGTTCGTGCACCGCGACATGAAGCCGGAGAACGTCCTGATAGGGGACGACGGCCGGGTGAAGGTCGCCGACTTCGGTCTCGTACGCGCCGTGGACACGGTCACCAGCACGACGGGGTCCGTCCTCGGCACGGTCTCCTACCTCGCCCCCGAGCAGATCGAGCACGGCACCACCGACACCCGCGCCGACGTGTACGCCTGCGGAGTGGTCCTGTACGAGATGCTCACCGGCGGCAAGCCGCACTCCGGCGGTACCGCCGCCCAGGTGCTCTACAAGCACCTCAATGAGGACGTGCCGCCGCCGTCCGCCGCCGTGCCCGGGCTGGCCCCGGCCCTCGACGAGCTGGTGGCGAGCGCGACGGCGCGCAACCCCGCGGCCCGTCCGTTCGACGCGGTCGAGCTGCTGGGGCAGGCGCGGACCGCGCGGGCCGCTCTCGACGACGAGCAGCTGGACGTCGTGCCTCCGCAGGCGAAGGAGACCGCGAGCACCGGTCCCGAGGAGCGGACCAGTGTCATCCCCCGGAGCCTGCCCACCGAGCAGCACACCAGCCGGCTGCTGATGCCGCTGCCGGACGGGCCCGAGCCCGTACGGCAGCAGCGGCGGCCGATGCCTTCGCGGCGCGCTCTGGTGGCCCTGGTGACCGCCGTCCTGCTGGCGCTCGGTCTCGGCGCCGGGGTCTGGTACATCAGCTCCGGGCAGTTCACGCAGGTCCCGCCGCTGCTCAGCCAGTCGGAGCAGGACGCCCGCAAGAAACTGGAAGCCGCCGGCCTCGACGTGAAGGGCGTGGAACGGAAGTTCAGCGACACCGTCACCCGCGGCACCGTCATGGACAGCGACCCGGCGCCCGGCGAGCAGATCCGCGCCAACGGCTCGGTGACGCTGGTCCTCTCGCGCGGCCCCGAGATCGTGAAGGTCCCCGACCTCAGGAGGATGCCGCTGGCGAAGGCCAGGGGTGAGCTGAAGGACGCGGGGCTCGCGCCGGGCGTCGTCACCAGGGCCTTCAGCGAGGACGTCCCGCGGGGCGCGGTGATCAGTACGGACCCCGCGGCCGGCACCGGCCGGTCGCCGGACTCCGCGGTGGCGATGGTCGTCAGCAAGGGTTCCCCGGTGGACATGCCGTCGGTGACCGGGCAGAGCGTCGAGGACGCCAGGAGCAGGCTCGAAGGTCTCGGCCTGAAGGTCGACGTCGCGCCGGGGCAGGTCAACTCCCCGGCGGAGGCGGGCAAGGTGGGCCGCCAGTCGGTGGCCGCGGGCACCCGGCTCGGCGAGGGCGAGCGCGTCACGCTCACCGTCTCCAAGGGCCCCCGGATGATCCCGGTGCCCGATGTGCTCGGCACACACTCGGAGGAGGCGAGGCGCCTCCTCGAAGAGGCGGGCTTCGAGGTCGAGGTGGAGCGGCCGTTCCTGTCCTTCAGCAAAGTGATCGACAAGCAGTCGGTGACGGGCGGCGAGCAGGCTCCCGAGGGCAGCACGATCACCATCACGACGAAGGTCCTGTAGCGGCGGGCTTCCCGGCGGGTCCGCCGGCCGGGGCTGTCCGAGGGGTGCGGCATCCTGGAGGGTGATGAGCACCGCAGATACCCCCACCCAGTTCCCCGCCGCCCTCCCGGCGTCCCGCAACCCCGTCGGCGGGCACATCCCCGTCGCGGGCGGCCTCGCCAAGGTCGGCCTGCCGTACGCCCGCGAGATGGGCGCCGAAGCCGTCCAGGTCTTCGTGGCCAACCCGCGCGGCTGGGCGACCCCGGCCGGGAACCCGGCGCAGGACGAGCAGTTCCGGGCCGCCTGCGCCGCGGAGCGGATCCCGGCGTACGTCCACGCCCCGTACCTGATCAACTTCGGTTCGCACACCGAGGCGACCGTGGAGAAGTCCGTGGAGTCGCTGCGCCACTCGCTGCGCAGGGGCCGTGAGATCGGCGCCCTCGGGGTCGTCGTGCACACGGGTTCGGCGACCGGCGGACGGCCGCGCGCGGAGGCCCTGGCGCAGGTGCGCACCCACCTGCTGCCGCTGCTCGACGAGCTGACCCACGACGACGACCCGTACCTCCTCCTGGAGTCCACGGCAGGCCAGGGCTTCTCGCTCTGCTCGCGGACCTGGGACTTCGGCCCGTACTTCGAGGCGCTGGACTCGCACCCCAGGCTGGGCGTCTGCCTGGACACCTGCCACATCTTCGCGGCCGGGCACGACCTGGCCGGACCCGGTGGCATGAAGCAGACCCTCGACCTGCTGGTGGACACCGTCGGCGAGGGGCGGCTCAAGCTGATCCACGCCAACGACTCCAAGGACGTCACCGGCGCACACAAGGACCGCCACGAGAACATCGGCGCAGGTCACATCGGTGAGGACCCGTTCCGCGAGCTGTTCTCGCACCCGGCGACCGAGGGGGTGCCGCTGGTGATCGAGACGCCCGGCGGCAAGGAGGGGCATGCCGCGGACGTGGCCCGGCTGAAGGAGCTGCGCGCGTTCTGAGGCCTCCCCAGCACTCTTGAGGAATACCCCTAGGGGGTATACGGTTCCTGTCATCGACAGGAACCGCCATCCGAGTGGAGGGCACACCGTGCAGCACCACGAGACGCACGCGCACCACGGGCACCACGGGCACGAAGCGGGCGACCACAAGGGCTCCAAGGTCACCTGGGGCGCCGCCGCACAGGCCACCCTCCACTGCCTCACCGGGTGCGCCATCGGCGAGGTGCTCGGCATGGTGATCGGCACCGCGCTCGGCTGGGGCAACGCAGCGACGATGATCCTGGCGATCGTGCTGGCGTTCTTCTTCGGTTACGCGCTGACGCTGCGCGGCATCCTCAAGGCGGGCGTGGACTTCCGTACCGCCTTCAAGGTCGCCCTCGCCGCCGACACCCTGTCGATCGCCGTGATGGAGCTGATCGACAATGGAGTGATCGCCTTCTGGCCGGGCGCGATGGACGCCCACCTGTCGGACGGGATCTTCTGGGGCGTGCTCGCGGCGGCCCTCGGAATCGCCTTCGTGATCACCACGCCCGTCAACAGGTGGATGATCGGCCGTGGCAAGGGCCACGCGGTGGTCCACCGGTACCACCACTGACCCGCACGCCTCGCGGCTGCTACAGCTCGGGGCCGTCGCCCGGCTCCTCCTGGTACGAGTACCGCTGCTCGCGCCAGGGGTCACCGATGTTGTGGTAGCCGCGCTCCTCCCAGAAGCCGCGGCGGTCCGCCGTCATGTACTCGATGCCGCGGACCCACTTGGGGCCCTTCCAGGCGTACAGGTGCGGTACGACCAGGCGCAGCGGGAAGCCGTGCTCGGCGGTGAGCAGATCGTCGCCCTTGTGCGTGGCGAGGATGGTGCGCTCGGAGGTGAAGTCCTCGATGCGGACGTTGGCGCTGTAGCCGTACTCGGCCCAGACCATGACGTGCGTGACGTTCGGGGCGGGCGGGGCGAGTTCCAGGACCGTACGGGCGGCCACGCCACCCCATTCGGCCCCCACCATGCTGAATTTCGTCACGCAGTGCAGATCGGCGACGACCGTCGAGAACGGCAGCGCGGAGAACTCCTCGTGGGTCCAGCAGTGCTTCTCGCCGTCCGCGGTGGCGCCGAAGACGCGGAACTCCCAGCGTTCGGGCTTGAATTTGGGGACGGGCCCGTAGTGGGTGACCGGCCAGCCGCGCTGCAGCCGTTGTCCCGGCGGAAGCTCGGAGTCCTCGATTTCGCGGTATTCCCGGCTTTCCGGCTGACCCATGCCTCCATGGTGACAGACAGCGGAGGGTGGTCATGACCGGGTCTGAGCCGATTCGGGCAACTCCTACTAAGCATGCACTTACTGGACGGGTCCGGAGGGGCGGTGCGAGGATGCGCGCAATCTGCCCGGCCACACCCCTGGAAGGAGCCCCAGCGATGCAGGGCGACCCCGAGGTCATTGAATTTCTCAACGAGCAGCTGACCGCCGAACTGACGGCGATCAACCAGTACTTCCTCCACGCGAAGATGCAGGAGAACTTCGGCTGGACGAAGCTCGCCGCCTACACGCGGGCGGAGTCGATCGACGAGATGAAGCACGCCGAGGTGCTGACCGACCGCATCCTGTTCCTGGACGGCCTGCCGAACTACCAGCGGCTCTTCCACGTCCGCGTGGGCCAGACCGTCACGGAGATGTTCCAGGCCGACCGTCAGATCGAGGCCGAGGCGATCGACCGCCTCAAGCGCGGTGCCGAGGTCATGCGGGGCAAGGGCGACATCACGTCCTGCAAGATCTTCGAGGACATCCTGGCGGACGAGGAGCACCACATCGACTACCTCGACACCCAGCTGGAGCTGGTGGAGAAGCTCGGTGAGCCGCTCTACATCGCCCAGTTGATCGAGCAGCCGAGCGGGGCCTGAGCGAGCCGCGCCGCTCCTTGAGCGGCCGCACCTCTGCCTGGGCGGCCGAGCCGCTGCCTAGGCAGCCTCTTTGAGGTCCACCTGATCCGCCGCGGCCACCAGTTCGTGATTCTCGATGAGGTCGCGGCGGGGGCACGCGCCCCGGCCCAGCAGGCCCTGGATCGTACGGACGCAGTTCCCGCAGTCCGTGCCGGCCTTGGTGACGGAGGCTATCTGGCGCGGAGTGCATGCTCCGGCGGCTGCGTGGGCCTTGATCTGCTGGTCGGTCACGCCGAAGCAGGAGCAGACGAACACGCGGACACCTCGATCCCTCAGCCAGGTCGATCTTCAGTCAGGTAAACCTAACCTTACCCGGCCGACTCCGCTCCTAAAAGCCTTTCTCGGCATATGACTGTGGGGCACGGATCACATGGATCCGTGCCCCACGGTCGTGCGTACGCGAGGGTCCTACTGGTCGCGGTACATCTCCGCCACCAGGAACGCCAGGTCGAGCGACTGGCTGCGGTTCAGCCGCGGGTCGCAGGCCGTCTCGTAGCGCTGGTGCAGGTCGTCGACGAAGATCTCGTCGCCGCCGCCCACGCACTCGGTGACATCGTCACCGGTGAGCTCGACATGGATGCCGCCCGGGTGGGTGCCGAGGCCCTTGTGGACCTCGAAGAAGCCCTTGACCTCGTCGAGGACGTCGTCGAAGCGGCGGGTCTTGTGACCGGACGCGGCCTCGAAGGTGTTGCCGTGCATCGGGTCCGTCACCCACGCCACGGTGGCGCCGGAGGCGGTGACCTTCTCGACCAGCTCGGGCAGCTTGTCGCGGACCTTGTCGGCGCCCATGCGGACGATGAAGGTCAGCCGGCCGGGCTCGCGGTCCGGGTCCAGCTTGTCGATGTAGCCGAGTGCCTCGTCGCCCGTGGTCGTCGGGCCGAGCTTGATGCCGATCGGGTTGCGGATCTTCGACGCGAACTCGATGTGCGCGCCGTCCATCTGCCGGGTGCGCTCGCCGATCCAGACCATGTGGCCCGACGTGTCGTAGAGGTTGCTGGTGCGGGAGTCCACGCGGGTCAGCGCGGCCTCGTAGTCCAGCAGCAGCGCCTCGTGCGACGCGTAGAACTCCACCGTGCGGAACTCGGCCGGGTCGGTCCCGGCCGCCTTCATGAAGTTCAGCGCGTTGTCGATCTCGCGGGCGAGCTGCTCGTAGCGCTGGCCGGACGGCGAGGACTTCACGAAGTCCTGGTTCCAGGCGTGCACCTGGCGCAGGTCCGCGTAGCCGCCGGTGGTGAAGGCGCGCACGAGGTTGAGGGTGGACGCCGAGGCGTTGTACATCCTCTTGAGGCGCTCGGGGTCCGGGACGCGCTCCGCCTCGGTGAAGGCGAAGCCGTTCACCGAGTCGCCGCGGTACGTCGGCAGGGTCACGCCGTCGCGGGTCTCGGTCCCCTTGGAACGCGGCTTGCTGTACTGACCCGCGATCCGGCCCACCTTGACGACGGGCACGGACGCGGCGTACGTCAGCACGGCGCCCATCTGGAGGAGCGTCTTGAGCTTGTTGCGGATGTGGTCGGCCGACACCGCGTCGAAGGCCTCGGCGCAGTCACCGCCCTGGAGCAGGAACGCCTCGCCCTTGGCGACGGCTCCCAGTCGGTCGCGCAGTTGGTCGCACTCACCCGCAAAGACGAGCGGCGGATACGATTCGAGGTCCGCGACAACATCGCGCAGCGCCTCGGCATCGGGGTACTCGGGCTGCTGCGCCGCAGGAAGGTCGCGCCAGGTGTGGGTCTTCGCGTTCACGGTCACCCGGCCAGCCTACGGGGTACGGCCCGGTGCTCCGCGCCGCGTTCACGAAATGAGACGCCGGATCCACGGCCAATGGCCGGGAACCGTCAGCGTGGACGCACCGGCGCCGCCTCCGGCGGGAGCGAGCGGCAGTTCCCGTACGAAGGGCCCGGCCGCGACCCGCAGCAGGAGTTCCCACTCGCCGCTCCCGGCCGCCCCCAGCGGCGCCGACACGGTGAACCGGTCGCCCGGGTGCCGGGTGACCGACAGGTCTTCGAGCACGATCCGCTCCTCGCCCCGGCCCAGCAGCAGGTCCAGCTCCACCAGCCCCGTGCAGCCCGGCAGGGTCACCGCGGCGGTGAGGTACGGGGCGCGCAGGAAGCGGCGGGTGACGACCGCCCGGGCGTCCGCGCCCAGGGGGTGGCGGCGGGCGCCGACGTCGAGGTTGAGGTGGTGGTGCGGTACGGAGGCGTGGACGGCGACCGGGACGACGGGCGCCGAACCGCCGCCGGTGAGGTACGGAACGGGTGCGGGCACCGGGTCGGGGGCGCACAGCCAGGCGGTGCGGGTGAGGCCGCCGGCGGTGACCCGGATCCGTACCGTCCAGATGCCGTCGGTGAGCGGCAGCCGCGGGCCCGCGGCGCGGGCGGGGTCGATCGTCGCCCGGTAGCCGCCGTCGGGGCCGGTCTCGGCGGGCACGGTGAGCTCGGTGCCGCCCTCGCCGCCGGTGCGCAGCAGCAGCTGCACCTCTTGAGGCGCCGGTGCGGTGTGCGACAGGGAGGCCGTGCCGGACAGCAGGAGCACGCCGTCGTCCCAGACCGGGGCGGCCGGGGTCTGCCGGAGCACCACGCGGGAGGCGGGCGCGGCGTCGTGGTCCTGCGGGTGGTGGCAGTCGTAGTCGGTGACGGCGGAGGCGGTACGGGCGCCTGCCCCGGGCGCGCCGGGGCCGGGGACCGGGCCGTCGGGGGAGGTGCGTCGGCGCAGGGTGCAGGGGCCGTCCCCGGGGCCGCCGTCGCCGCCCGCGCTGCGTCCGTGGACGGTGTCGGCGCCGTCCTCCTCGGCCGTCCTCAAGAGGCGTTCCAGGGCCTCCGGGGCGAGGTGGTGGGCGGGGTCGAGGACGAGGACGTAGTCGCCGGTGGAACCGGCGACGCCCTGCTGCTCGCCGCGGCCCTCCGCCCCGTCGTGGGCGTCCTCCCCGTCGCACCGGACGACCTGCACGTGCGCCCGGTGCAGGGCGAACGCGTCGAGCCAGCGGGCCTCACTGCTGTCGCCCCCGGAAACGTCGACGGCGACGATCTCCAACTGCTCCTGATCCAGTGTCTGGGTGAGCAGGGAGCCGAAGCACCTGTCGAGGTGGTGGTGCGCGGTGCCTCCGCGCACGGGAACGATCACACTGACGCGAGGAGCCACAGGGCACACCTTCCGAAAGACCGAGCAGCCCTCGCACCGGTTCCGCGGGGCCGCCGATCGGAGGTTAAAGCCATTTGCGCCCCTGGCAGGAGGGGTTTTGCGCAACTTCTTTCGAACCGCGGCCGACGTCGTGGGTGGGGTAGGGTGCGGCACATGTTCGCGACGACCCAGACGACCCGGATTCAGAACTGGTGGTGGACCGCTCATCCGGCGGCCCACTGATCGCGCGTACATCCACTGACGCACAGGCCGCCCCAGGAGGGCGGCCTTTCTGCGTTCCACGGCCGTTCCTCCCTCCCGGCTCCCGCTGCCCCGGAAGGAACCCCCGATGCTCCCCGAGAAACTCCTGCACAGGCTGCTCGACGACGCCTGCCCGCCCTTCGCGCTGCTGCGCCGCCGCACGCCCGGCCGCGATCAGGACACCGTCGAGGTGCTGATCGGCCCGGTGCGCGAGGCCGAGCGGCTCGCGGACCTGCCGGTGGGCGAGGCAGGCCGGCCGGCGCTCGCCCTCGTACCGTTCCGGCAGATCAGGGAGCGCGGCTTCGACGTGCGCGACGACGGGACGCCGCTGAGCGTGCTGGTCGCGGACGAGGCGTACGAACTGCCTCTTGAGGGCGTGCTGGACGCACTGCCCGCGCACGACGTGCGGGTGGAGGCCGGCGGCTTCGACGTCGGGGACGAGGAGTACGCGGCGATCGTCCGACGGGTCGTCGACGAGGAGATCGGGCGGGGCGAGGGCGCGAACTTCGTCGTCCGGCGGACGTACACGGGCGAGATCCCCGGGTTCGCGGCGGCCGACGCGCTGGCGCTCTTCCGGCGGCTGCTCGACGGGGAGCGGGGCGCGTACTGGACGTATGTCGTGCACACCGGGGACCGGACGCTGGTGGGCGCCAGCCCGGAGGTGCATGTGCGGATGTCCGGCGGAACGGTCGTGATGAACCCGATCAGCGGCACCTACCGCTACCCGGCCCAGGGGCCGACCTCCGACGGCCTGCTGGACTTCCTCGCCGACCCGAAGGAGACCGAGGAGCTCTCGATGGTCGTCGACGAGGAGCTCAAGATGATGTGCACCGTCGGCGACATGGGCGGAGTGGTCGTCGGCCCCCGCCTCAAGGAGATGGCCCATCTGGCGCACACGGAGTACGAGTTGCGGGGGCGCAGCTCGCTGGACGTGCGGGAGGTGCTGCGCGAGACGATGTTCGCGGCGACGGTGACGGGCTCTCCGGTGCAGAACGCGTGCCGGGTGATCGAGCGCCACGAGGTGGGCGGCCGGGGCTACTACGCGGGCGCCCTGGCCCTCCTGGGCCACGACGCGTCCGGTGCGCAGACCCTCGACTCGCCGATCCTGATCCGTACCGCCGACATCTCCCCCGACGGCCGGCTGAGGGTGCCGGTCGGCGCGACCCTCGTGCGGCGCTCGGACCCGGCGGGCGAGGTGGCCGAGACGCACGCCAAGGCGGCGGGGGTGCTGACCGCTCTGGGAGTACGCGGGGGACGCCCGCGGGAGGAGTCGGCGCGGCCCCTGCTGGCCGACGACGCACGGGTGCGGGCGGCGCTGGACGGGCGGCGGGCACAGCTGGCGCCGTTCTGGCTGAAGATGCAGGAACGTGCCGAGACCCTGTCCGGACACGCGCTGGTGGTGGATGCCGAGGACACCTTCACCGCGATGCTGGCGCACGTGCTGCGCGCGTCGGGTCTTGAGGTGTCCGTACGGCGCTACGACGAGCCGGGGCTGCGGGAGGTGGCACTCGCGCACCCGGGCCCTGTGGTGCTGGGTCCTGGGCCCGGCGATCCCGCCGACGCGGCCGACCCGAGGATGCGGTTCCTGCGGGCGCTCACGGCGTCCCTGCTGAGCAGGCACGACCGTGCGGGCGGGGTGCTCGGGGTGTGTCTGGGGCACGAGCTGATCGCGGCGGAGCTGGGCCTGGAGATCGTCCGCAAGCGGGCGCCGTACCAGGGGGCGCAGGAGCGGATCACTCTGTTCGGGCGGCCGGAGACGGTGGGGTTCTACAACAGCTTCACGGCGGTGTGCGACGGGGCGGAGGCGACGGAGCTGGGCGCGCACGGCATCGAGGTGGCCAAGGACGCCGGTTCGGGCGAGGTGCACGCACTGCGCGGCCCCGGTTTCGCCTCGGTCCAGTTCCACCCGGAGTCGGTCCTGAGCCTGCGGGGCACGGCGGTGGTGACGGAACTGCTGGCGGGACTCCTCAGCCCCTCCGAGGTCCGCGGAGAGGTCCGCGGAGAGGTCTGAGGAGAGGTCTGCCGAGAGGTCTGCGGAGCGGGGGCGGCCGGTCAGCCGAAGAAGACCTCCGCCTCCGCGTACAGCTCCGGCGGCACCGTCTTCAGCTTCGCCGTCGCCTCCCCGATCGGCACCCGCACGATGTCCGTGCCCTGGAGCGACACCATCGTCCCGAAGTCCCCGTCGTGCACCGCGTCGATCGCGTGCAGTCCGAAGCGGGTGGCGAGCCAGCGGTCGAAGGCGCTCGGCGTGCCGCCGCGCTGGACGTGTCCGAGTACGGTCGTACGGGCCTCCTTGCCGGTGCGCTTCTCGATCTCCTTCGCCAGCCACTCCCCCACGCCCGACAGCCGTACGTGCCCGAAGGAGTCCAGCGTGCCGTCCTTCAGCACCATGTCGCCGTCCTTGGGCATCGCGCCCTCCGCGACGACGACTATCGGGGCGTACGAGGACCGGAAGCGCGAGGTGATCCAGCCGCAGACCTGCTCGATGTCGAAGCGCCGCTCGGGCACCAGGATGACGTTGGCGCCGCCCGCGAGCCCGGAGTGCAGGGCGATCCAGCCGGAGTGACGGCCCATCACCTCGACGACGAGGACCCGCATGTGGGACTCGGCGGTGGTGTGCAGCCGGTCGATGGCCTCGGTGGCGATGGAGACGGCCGTGTCGAAGCCGAAGGTGTAGTCGGTGGCGGAGAGGTCGTTGTCGATGGTCTTGGGGACGCCGACGCAGTTGATGCCGTACTCGCCGGAGAGCCGGGCAGCGACGCCGAGGGTGTCCTCGCCGCCGATCACGATCAGCGCCTCCACGCCGTGGCGGGCCATCGTCGCCTCCATGAGGCGCACGCCGTCCTCGCCGTCAGTGAGGGGGTTGGTGCGCGAGGAGCCGAGGACGGTGCCGCCGCGGGGCAGGATGCCGCGGACCGCCTCGACGTCCAGACGCACGGTGCGGTGGTCGTCCAGGACGCCGCGCCAGCCGTCCCGGAAGCCCACGAACTCGTATCCGTAGCCCTGTACGCCCTTGCGGACGACGGCGCGGATGACGGCGTTGAGCCCCGGGCAGTCACCGCCCCCGGTCAGAACTCCGACCCTTGTCGCAGTGTGTGTGTTCAACTGCTGGTCCCTTCGCCGCGCCGAGCACTGGGACCCTCCAAGCTAGAGCGCCCACTCAGGCGTCGTCGAGACCGCGCTCGATCGCGTACCGCACCAACTCCACGCGGTTGTGCAGCTGGAGCTTGCCGAGGGTGTTCTGGACGTGGTTCTGGACGGTGCGGTGCGAGATGACCAGACGCTCGGCGATCTGCTTGTACGAGAGTCCCTTGGCGACCAGCCGCAGCACCTCCGTCTCACGGTCGGTGAGCTGCGGGGCCTTCGGCTCGTCGGACGCCACGGGCACCGGGTCGGAGGCGAGCCGCCGGTACTCGCCGAGCACCAGTCCCGCGAGGCCCGGGGTGAAGACCGGGTCGCCGACGGCGGTGCGGCGGACCGCGTCGCACAGCTCCTCGGTGGACGCCGACTTGAGCAGGTAGCCGGTCGCCCCCGACTTCACCGCTTCCAGTACGTCGGCGTGCTCGCCGCTCGCGGACAGCACCAGGACCCGCAGCTTGGGGTCGGCGCCGACCAGTTCCTTGCAGACCTGCACGCCGGGCATGCCCGGCAGGTTGAGGTCGAGGACCAGCACGTCGGGTACGACGGCCTGGGCGCGCCGCACCGCCTGCGGGCCGTCCCCCGCGGTGGCGACCACGTCGAATCCGGCGGCGGCCAGGTCGCGGGCGACCGCGTCCCGCCACATCGGGTGGTCGTCGACGACCATCACCTTGATCGACTGTGCGTCCCGGTCCGCTTGCGTCTGCTGCTGTTCGGTCACTTCACTCATCGTTTCGTCTTCCCCCGTGGTTCCCGCACCGTTCGCGGAACCTTCAGTTCAACTTCTGTGCCCTGCCCCGGAATCGAGAGCAGTTCGGCGCTGCCGCCGAGTTCCCGCAGCCGCCCGCGGATCGACAGGGCGACGCCGAGGCGCCCCTCCCCCTCGGCCTGCGCGAGCCTCCCTTCCGGGATGCCGGGTCCGTCGTCCCGTACCGTCACGATCACTTCGGCCGGCTCGTCCTCGATCAGGATCCAGGCCTGGGCGTCCGCCCCCGCATGCCTGCGGACATTGTCCAGGGCTGCGCTGACGGCCGCCGCCAGTTCCATCGCCGCCGCGGGTTCGAGGAGCACCGGAGCGCCCGGTTCCGCGAAGGAGACCTTCGCGCCGGCGTGCGGGGCGAGCAACGAGCGCAGGTCGACCGGGCCGCTCGGGGCGCCGGGGCCTTCGGACTCGTCGACCTCGAAGGCACGGACCACCGCCCCCTGCGAGGCGTCCTCGGACGCCCGTGTGGTGGGGATCAGGCCGCTGGAGACCAGGGTGCGCAGGGCGACTTCCTGTTCCCCCGCCATCCGGCCCAGCTCGGCCGCCTCGCCGCCCAGCGCGCTGGCACGCCGCTGCACCATGGCGAGCACCTGGAGGACGCTGTCGTGGATGTCCCGGGCGAGGCGCTCGCGCTCGCGGGTGGCGGCCTCGATCTCCAGGGCGCGGGCGAGCGTGCGCTCGGAGGCACGGGCGACCTCGACGACGTACCCGATGGCGATGGAGGCGACCCACACGAGGAGCACGTTGTGCAGGGTGTCCCGGCTGGGGGTGCCGCGCTCGATCAGGTTCGCGGCGGCGACCAGCGTGGAGGCGAAGGCGGCCCACCGCCAGCCGCCCTTGATGGCGTACGCGAGGACCGACCCGGCGGCCCATATGGTCGGCAGGGTCGGCCCGTCGATCTGCTGCGCCTGGAAGTTCGCCAGCGGCGTGAGCAGGATGCCGACGAGGGCGACGGTCAGGTCGGCGCCGAGGAAGACCTTGGTGCAGCTGGCCGCGTTCGCCACCTTGGGGAGCGTGGCGAGGGTCCACACCGCCATCACCGCCAGGTAGGCGATCGCCACCCAGGGGCGTTCGAACTCGTCCCTGGTGAACACGTACAGCAGCACCGCATAGAGCATCGTGAGCACGCGGTAGCCGGTGAGCGCGCGCCACAGCGGCTGCTCGACCGACATCCGTACGACTCGCTCGCGCTGAGCCTTGGCCATTTCCCCCACCCCTGGACGGACGCCCCTTGCGGGCCGGACGGCCCTTGCGACGGACGACGCCGCAGGCCCCCGGATCGTTCCGCCTTCTCGGCCTTTTCGGCGTGTGCGCCGACGCGGCCTATTCTGCCCGGGCCGCCTTCTGCGCCTGCGCGGCCCTTTCCGCCCTGTCCAGCTCTGCCTGGGCGGCCTTCTCGGCCTTCTCCAGTTCGGCCTTCTCCGCCTTGGCCGCCTTCTCCGCGTCCGCGATCTGCTTCTTCGCGGCGATCGCGTAGATGTCGACGTACTCCTGGCCGGAGAGCTTCATGATCTCGTACATGACCTCGTCGGTCACCGAGCGCAGGATGAAGCGGTCGCCGTCCATGCCGTGGTAGCGGCTGAAGTCGAGCGGCTTGCCGATCCTGATGCCGGGACGCATCAGCTTGGGGACGACCTTGCCGGGCGGCTGGACCTTCTCCGTGTCGATCATCGCGACGGGGATCACCGGGGCGCCGGTCGCGAGCGCCACGCGCGCGAGGCCGCCGGGCTTGCCGCGGTACAGGCGTCCGTCCGGGGAGCGGGTGCCCTCCGGGTAGATGCCGAACAGACCGCCGCCCTCGATGACCTCGATGCCCGCCTTGATCGCCGCCTCGCCCGCACCACGGGCGCCGGAGCGGTCCACCGGGAGCTGGCCGACGCCCTTGAAGAAGGCGGCGGTGAGCTTGCCCTTCACGCCGGGCGAGGTGAAGTACTCCGCCTTGGCGATGAAGGTGACCTTCCGGTCCAGCACGGCCGGCAGGAAGAAGGAGTCCGAGAACGACAGATGGTTGCTCGCGAGGATCGCCGGCCCGTCCGCGGGAATGTTTTCGAGGCCCTCCACCCAGGGCCTGAAGGCGAGCTTCAGGGACCCTCCGATGGAGAACTTCATTGCGCCGTAGATCAACGTGTGCCTTCCCTTGTCTGTCGAAAAGACCATAACCCGTGTGCGGCCTGCGCTCTCTCCCACGCGCGCCCGCGGCAGGCGGCCCCGGCGGGCGGGTCCGTTCTCGTGCCCCGGCGGTGCTGCGGGCGGGTGCTGCCCTTGGGCCGGAGGGCCGACGGACCTGGTCGGTGTCGGTCCGGTCGCGTACGGTGAAGTCATCTTCAGGACCCCCTTGCGTTGCCCCCCCTTCTGCCCCGTCCGTCCTTACGAACAGGAGACCCCGGTGCCGGTCCTCCCTGGAGCCGAGCCGTTCCGCCACGAGGGCGGAGAGGTAGGCGTCCTTCTCTGCCACGGATTCACCGGTTCCCCGCAGTCGTTGCGCCCCTGGGCCGACCATCTGGCCGAGCGGGGTCTCACGGTGTCCCTGCCGCTGCTCCCCGGCCACGGCACGCGCTGGGAGGACATGCAGCTCACCGGCTGGCAGGACTGGTACGCGGAGGTGGACCGCGAGCTGCGCGCCCTCTCCGAGCGCTGCTCGCAGGTCTTCGTCCTCGGCCTGTCCATGGGCGGCGCGCTCGCGCTGCGGCTGGCCGCCAAGCACGGCGACGCGGTCTCCGGGATCGTCGTCGTGAACCCGGGGAACAAGGTGCACGGCCTCGCCGCCCACGCCCTGCCGGTCGTCCGTCATTTCGTCACCACCACCAAGGGCGTGGCCGACGACATCGCGCTGGAGGGGTCCCACGAGGTGGGCTACACCCGGGTCCCGCTGCACGCGGCGCACTCGCTGCGGAAGTTCTTCCGCCTGGTCGACGGCGAGCTGCCGCAGGTCACGCAGCCGCTCCTGCTGCTGCACAGCCCGCAGGACCACGTCGTGCCGCCCGCCGACTCGGCCCGTGTCCTCAGCCGGGTCTCCTCGGCCGACGTCACCGAGATCCTGCTGGAACAGAGCTACCACGTGGCGACGTTGGACCATGACGCGAAGCGGATTTTCGACGAGAGTCACGCGTTCATCGGCCGCCTCGCTCCGAGCGTCGGGAAGAAGGGGAGCACTGCTGGTGGCTGAACACAACGCGGAGCGCGCGGACCGCGAGGAGGAGCGGGAGCCGGAGGCCGTCACGGACGGCCACAAGGACGACGCGGGCACTCCTCTGGACGAGGCCGCGGTCTGGGAGGCGATCGTGGCGGGGTACGGGGACGAGCCGCCGGACCCGCCGGGGGCGAAGCCCTTCAAGTCGGTGGACGACCTGGCGCGGATGGAGGACGGGGTCAACGGTGACGGGCCCGCCAGGTCCGGTTCTGATTCCGGGTCCGATTCCGGCTCCGATTCCGGCTCCGGCCCTGCGGAGGACCGGCCGCTGGGCAGTTCGGTCGTCTTCGCCCCGGGCGTCGGTTCCTCCGGCCCCCGGGACTTCGCCCCGGCGGAGGCGAAGGACGACGACCTCGACGACTCCGACGAGGGGCACTTCGTCCCGCCGGACCCGGACCTTCCGGAGGCCGACGTCACGTCCAAGTTCGCCTGGCTGGCGGTGGTCGGCGGTCCGCTGCTGATGCTCCTGGCGGTCGTGCTGGGCTGGGACATGACCTGGTGGATCCAGGTCCTGGGCATCGGCGGCTTCCTGGGCGGCTTCGGCACGCTGGTGGCACGCATGACCCACGGCTCGGACGAGGAGGACGAGGACCCGGGGCGCGGAGCGGTCGTCTGAGGCGGGGCGTGCGGGGCGGGCCGGTGGGCGGCGTGCGAGCTGCGGGGCCGGTGGGCGGCGTGCGGGTGCGTCGTGGCTGGTCGCGCAGTTCCCCGCGCCCCTGAATGCCTGCCCCGAGCCCTCTCGGGCAGCGGAGCCCGCCCCGCTACCGCGCCGCCGGCACCCGTACCGCCGCCAGCACCGGCAAGTGGTCCGTAGCCGCCCGCACGTCCGCCGCAGGCAGCTCCGGCACCCCGCATCCCAGCACCTCCACGCCCTCCGTCGCGAAGATCGCGTCGATGCGCTGGTGCGGGTTCTCCGGCACCGAGGTGTACTCGCCGCCCCACGGCGCCGTCGCCCAGCAGTCCTGCAAGGAACTCGCCAGCAGCCGGAACGACTTCCCGTCCGGCCGGTCGTTCAGATCACCCCCGGCGATCGCATGGGTGACCCCCATCGCGGCCAGCTGCTCCAGCAGCAGCCCCGCCTGCGCGTACCGCTCCTCCCCCTGGAGGCTCAAGTGGCAGCTCAGCACCCCGAGCCGCGCGCCCCCGATCCGTACCACCGCCGTCGCGAATCCCCGCTGGTGCAGTCCGGGGGTGCGCGGCAGCAGTACGTCCTCGGTGCGTTCCACCGTCGCCCGCAGCGAGCACAGCAGCATCGGCCCCGCCGCCGTCGCCCCGCCGCCCAGCACCACCAGATCGCTGTGCGCGGCCAGCCACGCGGCCTTCTTGCGCCAGCGGAAGAAGCGCGGCGCCTCCTGGATCAGTACGAGATCGGGCTCGCAGGCCCGGACCACCCGGGCCAGCGCCTCCCGGTCGTCGCGCATCGAGCGGATGTTGTAGCTGAGGACGCGCACGACGGCCGAGCCGTCGGGTTCCGTGACGGACGGGGGCAGAGGGTCGGTCGCCATGCGGGCCAACATAGACCGGTGCCCGCCGTGTCCTGAAGAGGACGCGACGGGCACGGGTGAAGCCCCGGACGGGTGTTCAGCCCTGGCGTGCCAGGTCCGCCGCGCCCACCAGACCGGCCTTGCCGCCGAGCTGCGCCGCGAGCACCTGGGCGTGCGGCCGCCACTGGCCGCCGATCAGCCAGCGCCGGAACGACTTGCGGATCGGGTCCAGGACCAGTTCGCCCTCGTCGGAGACGCCGCCGCCGACGATGAACGCGGACGGGTCGAAGAGGGAGGCCAGGTCGGCCAGGCCCGATCCTGCCCAGCGGGCCAGCTCGCGGAAGGAGTCGACCGCGACCGGGTCGCCCTGCCGGGCGGCGGCGCTGACGTGCTTGCCCTCGATGCCTTCGACGGTGCCGTCGCCGAGGCCGAGCAGGATCTCGGCGTTCTCGGGGGTGGCGTTGGCGCGCTGCCTGGCGTAGCGGACGAGCGCGCGGCCCGACGCGTACTGCTCCCAGCAGCCCTGACTGCCGCAGCCGCACAGCAGACCGTCCGGGACGACCCGGATGTGGCCGAACTCGGCGGCCACGCCGAAGCGTCCGCGGCGGAGCTTGTTGCCGATGATGATGCCGCCGCCGAGGCCGGTGCCGAGCGTGATGCAGATGACGTCCTCGTGGCCCTTGCCGGCCCCGAACTTGTACTCGCCCCAGGCCGCCGCGTTGGCGTCGTTCTCGACGACGACCGGCAGGCCGACGCGCTGCTCGACCTTGTCCTTGAGCGGCTCGTGACGCCAGTTGATGTTCGGGGCGAAGAGCACGGTGGCACGCTTGTCGTCCACGTAACCGGCGGCGCCGATACCGACAGCCTCGATTCTGTGGCCCGTGCTGACCTCGGAGACCGCCGCGGAGATCGCGTCGACCATTTCCTCGGGGGTCTGCGGTGTCTTCACCTTGTACGTTTCGAGGATCTGTCCCTCTTCGTCGACCACTCCGGCCGCGATCTTCGTGCCGCCGATGTCGACGCCGATGGTGAGTCCCATGTGTCCCTCAGTTTTAGGTCGAGCCCTGCCCGGAGCCAGAGACAGGCTCCCTCGGCCACCGTACCCGAGGAGGGGTCTCAGTCGAGGTCGATGTGTTCACCTTTTGAACGGTCATCGGGGTCATCCGGCCCACCTTCAGATGATTTGGGCGACTTGTCCATTCCGTCCGTACTGCGGTTCGTACGCCCTGCGGAGTCGGTGGACTCCTTCGTCCAGCGCTGCTCGTGTCCGGCAACTGCCGACCTGTAGGCGGCAAGCAGCTCATTTCCCGCCGCCGCGAGGTGGTCGAAGACCTGCGGGTTGCGCTCCACCACCGGCTCGACCACTGCCTTCGCCTGCTGAACGAACTGCTGCGCGACTCCCTGTGCGGCCATGCCGAGCAGCGGCGACTGGAACGAGGAGACCTTGTCGGCGACCGCGTCCATCAGCCGCCGCAGTTCCTCGGCGGCCGACCCGGACTGCGGTCCGTACTGTGCGCGGCGGCGGGCCTTCTCGGCGGCGAGGTCCTCCTCGCACGCCGTCGCCCAGGCGTCCGCGTCGTACGCCTGGGACTCGTCGGGGCGGTCGGTGGCTTCGCTCATGGCGCACTCCTGCAACGCGGGGTGAAGTAACGGATCCGTACGCCTTCGACGTTACCCGAACAGCGGTACGCCGTTCAGGGCCTCGTCACCCCTTCGCCGCCCGGTCTCCTCACCCCTTCGCCGCCCGGGCTCACCGCCCCTGCGGCCACAGCCCCGGGTCGGGGGTGAAGCGCACCCGCAGCACGCCGTCGCCCAGGGCGGCGCCCGACACCGTGCACCTGCGCAGCGCGGAAGGCAGCGACAGTATCCGTCTGAACTGCCCTGCGGTCAGGACGAGTTCGTCGCCGCGCCGGACGAGGCCGAGCTCGCTCTTGGCCGCACCGGGCAGCGGCAGGTGCCACACCAGCACGCCGTCCTCGGCGATCCGGTCCTCGACGGTGCGCTCCGGTGCGCCGGCTGCGAAGGCGTGCCCCGTTTCGTACGAGAGCAGCGCCAGGTCCTGTGTGCCGCGCGGGGCGCGTCCCAGGTGGGGCAGTTCGCGCACCGCCTGCGGGCCCTCGTGCACCTCTTTGAGCTGCTCCTGCTGCTGCGCGGAGAGTGCGGCGAGCCAGGGGTCGGGCGAGGTGGCGGGCAGCACCCGGTTGGCGACGACCGCGTCCAGGGCGAGGCCGTGCAGCGCGAGCCCGAGGCGGGCGGTGCGCAGGGCTCCGGCGGCGGCAGAACCCGGTTCGACGACCAGCCGCACCGACAGGGCGGGGTTCTCCACCACGGCCTGGGTGGCGGCCAGTTCGGCCTCCCACCGCGCGGAGGTCTCGTACAGCCACTGGGCGGGCATCGGCACCCCGGCGAGCTGCGCCAGCATCGGCCGCAGCGATCGGGCGGCCTGCCGCTCCTGCGGCAGCAGCCTGCGCAGATAGCGGCGCAGCTGCCCCGGCAGCGCGAGGGCGGCGAGAGTCGCGTGCGTCGGCGGCATGTCGACCACGACCAGGTCGTAGGACGCGCCGTGGGAGGCGTCGCGGGGCCCGTCGTACGCGGCGGAAGGCGCGCCGCACACGGTCCGCAGGGTCCGGAGCAGCGCGAGCGGCTCGGCCCCGGGAAGTTCGGTGAGCTCGTCGGCGTCCAGGGCGGTGGCGCCGAGGAGGTCGAGGGCGGTGGTGGCGCGCTCCTGGAGGGCGGCCAGTTCCGTGCGGAAGTCGTCGGCGGCGTCGACGCGCGCGACGCACAGGTTCGGGGCCGCCTCAAGAGGCGACGGCGGGCCGGCCGATATCGCGCCGACGGACATCTCCAGGGCCGCCCCCAGGGTGTCCTCCCGGTCCGTGCCGAGGAGCAGCACGCGCGCACCCTCGCGAGCTGCGGCAAGGGCGGTCGCCGCCGCCACCGTGGTGCGGCCCGCGCCGCCGGGACCGGTGACCAGGACCGTACGCACCACACTCATGCCAGAACTCCAGAAATCCAGAAATCCCGTACCCCGCGGATCAGTTCCTGGGGCCGGACTCGACGCGCTTCTTCAGACCGGCCAGGGCGCGGTCGATGATGACCTTCTCGGCCTTGCGCTTGATCATGCCGAGCATCGGGATCTTGACGTCGACGGTGAGCTGGTACGTCACCTCGGTCGCGCCGTTCGCGGTGGCCACGAGGCGGTACGAGCCGTCGAGGGAGCGCAGCATCTGGGACTTGACGAGGGTCCAGCTGACCTCGTTGTCGCCGGTCCAGGTGTAGGCGAGGGTGTGGTCGTCCTTGATCGCTCCGGCGTCGAGCACCAGGCGGACCTTCTCGGCGCGGCCCCTGTCGTCCTTGGCCTGCACCTCGGCCTCCTTCACCTCACCCGTCCAGTCGGGGTAGCGGTCGAAGTCCGCGATGACGGCCATGACGTCGGCCGGTGCCGCCTCGATGGTGATGCTAGAGCTCGTGTGTTCCGCCATCGCGATGACTCCTCAGGGTCCGGACCGGGGTGGGCTGGCTGGTGCGCGCCGCGTCAAGGCTCGTGCCGCGTGAAGGCTATCGTGACCGGCCCCGTCCGCCGCCCCAGGGCTCCGGCGGCGCACCGCTCCACCGCTCGGGGCCCGACCTCGGCCCCACCGCCCCGACCTCGGCCCCACCGCCCCGGGCCGGGCCTCACCGCTCCCGGCCGGGCCTCACCACTCCAGGGCCCAGGGCCTGCCGGTGGAGGCGAAGTGCCCGACGTTCACGCACTCGGTCGCCCCGATCCGCATCCGGCGGGCGAGCGGCTGGTGGACGTGCCCGAACAGCGAGTACCTCGGCCGGGTCCTGCGGATCGCCTCCAGGAGGGCGCGGCTGCCGCGCTCGAAGCGGCGCGCCACCGTGTCGTACACCAGCTCCGGCACCTCGGGCGGGATGTGCGAGCAGAGCACGTCGACCTCGCCGAGCGCCTCGACCTTGGCCGCGTACTCCTCGTCGCCGATCTCGAAGGGCGTGTTCATCGGGGTGCGCAGCCCGCCGCCGACGAAGCCGAAGACCAGGCCGCCGATCTCGACGCGCTCCCCGTCGAGCACCCGCGTGCCGGGGCTGACGGTGCCGGGGCCCGCGAAGTCCGGCCAGAGCGTCGGCATGTCGACATTCCCGTACGTGGCGTACGTCGGTGCGGGGAAGGCGGCGAACATCTCCGCGTACTGCTTGCGCACCGCGGCGTCCGTGGCGGCCTCCCGGTCGAGGCCCGCCCACAGCCGGCGGCTCAGCGTGCGGGCCTCGTCGAAGCGGCGGGCGGTGCGCAGTTCCACGATGAGGTCGGCGTTGGCGGTGCCGAAGAGGTCGGGGAAGATTCCGCGCGAGTGGTCGGCGTAGTCGAGGAAGAGCACGAGGTCACCGAGGCAGATCAGCGCGTCGGCCCCGTCGCCCGCGCGGGCCAGGTCCGCCGCGTTCCCGTGCACGTCACTCACCACATGAACTCGCATGGCCGTCAGCCTAGAACCCGGGCCGAACGCCGGGTAGGGCCGGTCGCGCCCCCGGGCGGGGACGGCCGGACCTGCGGTTACTTCCGAGTCGCCTCCGGCGTGGATTACTGTGCGGAAGGCGCTGCCCGAACAGTGTGACGCAGCGTACATCTGGCCGGGACCCCCTATCGGGAACCGAGTACTGGTGGGTAACGTCCGGGCAGTCCAGTCGTGCTCATCCCCCACTGAGCACCTGCCCGACCTTGGACCGCAGCCGGCTCCACGCTGATGTGGCGACCGGTGCCTGATGAGGAGCAGCAGTCTTGCGCGAGTTCAGCCTTCCGGCTTTGTACGAGGTCCCCTCGGACGGCAATCTGACGGATCTCATCCGCCGCAACGCCGCTCAGCACCCCCAGACCGCGGTCATGGGCCGCAAGGTCGCCGGTACGTGGACCGATGTCACCGCCACCCAGTTCCTGTCCGAGGTGCGTGCCGCCGCCAAGGGCCTGATCGCCGCCGGCGTGGAGCCGGGCGACCGGGTCGCCCTGATGTCCCGCACCCGCTACGAGTGGGTGCAGCTGGACTTCGCGATCTGGAGCGCGGGCGCGGTGACCGTGCCGGTGTACGAGACCAGCTCCGCCGAACAGGTGCAGTGGATCCTCGGCGACTCCGGTGCCGTCGCCGTCCTCGTCGAGGGCGAGGCGCACGCCGCCGCCGTGGAGTCCGTACGGGAGCACCTGCCCGCCCTCAAGCAGGTGTGGCAGATCGAGGCCGGTGCGATCGAGCAGCTGAACGCGCTCGGCGCGGACGTCTCCGACGGGACGGTCGACGAGCGCAGTGCGGTCGCGGGCGCCGACGACCCGGCCACCATCGTCTACACCTCGGGCACCACGGGCCGCCCCAAGGGCTGTGTGCTCACGCACCGCAGCTTCTTCGCGG
Organism: Streptomyces sp. NPDC054863; assembly: GCF_053610825.1. Taxonomy (NCBI): domain Bacteria; kingdom Bacillati; phylum Actinomycetota; class Actinomycetes; order Kitasatosporales; family Streptomycetaceae; genus Streptomyces; species Streptomyces sp. NPDC054863. Next base: position 29,635 of record NZ_JBSGZD010000050.1, read on the forward strand.
AGTGCGGCAACGTGGTGGAGCGGCTGAAGCCGCTCTTCCGTACGGGCGAGTGCTCGGTGCTGCTGTTCCTGCCCGCCGCGCACGTCTTCGGGCGGCTCGTCGAGGTCGCGTCGGTGATGGCGCCGATCAAGCTGGGCTGCGTACCGGACATCAAGAACCTCACCGACGAGCTGGCGGCCTTCAGGCCGACGCTGATCCTCGGTGTGCCGCGCGTCTTCGAGAAGGTCTACAACTCTGCGCGCGCCAAGGCGCAGGCCGACGGCAAGGGCAAGATCTTCGACAAGGCCGCCGACACGGCGATCGCCTACAGCCGCGCGCTCGGCACCCCGGAGGGTCCGGCGCTCGGCCTGAAGCTCAAGCACAAGGTCTTCGACAAGCTGGTCTACAGCAAGCTGCGCGCGGTGCTCGGCGGACGCTGCGAGTTCGCGATCTCCGGCGGCGCCCCGCTGGGCGAGCGCCTCGGCCACTTCTTCAGCGGCATAGGGTTCCGGGTCCTTGAGGGCTACGGGCTCACCGAGTCCTGCGCGGCGACCGCGTTCAACCCGTGGGACCGCCCGAAGGTCGGCACGGTCGGCCAGCCGCTGCCCGGTTCGGTCGTGCGGATCGCCGACGACGGCGAGGTGCTGCTGCACGGCGAGCACATCTTCACGGGGTACTGGAACAACCCCGCGGCCACCGCGGAGGCACTGACCGACGGCTGGTTCCACACCGGTGACATCGGCACGCTCGACGAGGACGGCTACCTCGCGATCACCGGCCGCAAGAAGGAGATCATCGTGACGGCGGGCGGCAAGAACGTCGCCCCGGCCGTCATCGAGGACCGCATCCGGGCGCACGCGCTGGTCGCGGAGTGCATGGTGGTCGGCGACGGGCGGCCGTTCGTCGGCGCGCTGGTCACCATCGACGAGGAGTTCCTGGGCCGGTGGGCCGTGGAGCACGGCAAGCCCGCGGACTCGACGGCGGTGACGCTGCGGGACGACGCCGATCTGCTCGCCACGGTGCAGAGCGCGGTGGACGACGGGAACGCGGCGGTCTCCAAGGCGGAGTCGGTACGCAAGTTCCGCATCCTGCCCGCCCAGTTCACCGAGGAGGCGGGGCACATCACGCCTTCGCTGAAACTGAAGCGGAATGTGGTGGCGAGGGAGTTCGCGGACGAGATCGAAGCGATCTACCGAGCCTGAACACCGGGCGGGGGGGCCGTGGTGCACCTGCGGGTCCGTTGTGGCTGGTCGCGCAGTTCCCCGCGCCCCTAGCGGGGCGCCTCCCCCGCCCAGCTACAGCAGGGTCCTGAGCTTTTCGGCCAGCAGGTCCCAGCGCCATTTCTCCTCGACCCACTCGCGGCCCCGTTCGCCCATCCGGCGGCGCAGGCCGGGGTCCTGGAGCAGGGTGACGATGCGGTCGGCCGACTCGGCCGGGGCGCCGCCGCGCACCACCCATCCCGTCTCCCCGTCCAGTACGGCGTCCGGCGCGCCCCCGGAGTCGCCCGCGACGACCGGCAGCCCGGTCGCGGACGCCTCCAGGTAGACGATGCCGAGGCCCTCGACGTCGAGCCCGCCCCGCCGGGTCCTGCACGGCATCGCGAAGACGTCACCGGCCCCGTAGTGGGCGGGCAGCTCCGCCCAGGGCACTGCCCCCGTGAAGCGCACCGATTCGGCGACCCCGGTGTCCGCCGCCAGCTTGTGGAGGTCCTTCTCGTACGGTCCGCCGCCGACGACCAGCAGCACGGCGTCCGGCACCGCGCGCAGGATCTGCGGCATCGCCTCGATGAGGGTGTCCTGCCCCTTGCGCGGCACCAGCCGGGACACGCACACCACCACGGGCCGGTCGGTGAGCCCGAGCCGGGCACGCACCGCCGCGCCCCCCGAGCCGGGGTGGAAGGTCTTCTCGTCGACGCCCGGCGGCAGTTGGACCATCCGGCCCGCGGCCTCGGGAGTGAGCGCGGCGGCGATCCTCGACCGCGTGTACTCGCCCAGATAGGTGATCGTGTCCGTGCCCTCGCCGATCCGCCCCAACAGCTGCCGGGACACCGGGAGTTGGGCCCAGCCCGCCTCGTGTCCGTGGGTGGTGGCGACCAGTCGCCGGGCCCCCGCGCGCCGCAGCGCCGGCGCCATCAGCCCGAGCGGCGCCGCCGCCCCGAACCACACCGAGGTGCAGCCGTGCTCCTGGAGCAGTTGCGCGGCGCGCCGGGTGACCCGGGGCGTCGGCAGCAGCATCGTCGTACGGTCCCGCACCACCGGGAACGGCTGCTCCGCGTCGAAGGCGGCGGTCGCCTCGGCGCCCTCGCGCCCGCGCTTCCAGGTGGACGCGTAGACGACCAGCTGCCCGGGGTCCAGCCGCAGCGCCATGTTGTGCAGGAATGCCTGGATGCCGCCGGGGCGGGGCGGAAAGTCGTTGGTCACGATCAAGGTCTTGTCCATCGTCGCCGACAGTACCGGGCGGCCCCGCGTCATCGCCCGTCCGCGCCCCCGCCCTGCATCATGTCCCTACCGAAGGACACCCCGGACAAGGATGGTCATGACAGCGAGCGGCACCGGACGCCCCGGCCTCCCGGCCCTGCCCGTCGTACGAACAGCACCTGTCGTACGCGCCGTACCCGTCGCGCCCGTCGCGCTCTGGGTCCTCACCAGGACCCTGCTGCTGCTCTGCGTGTTCAAGGTGCTGGTCTTTCCGGGCCCCGACGTCACGAGCGACGTCTCGGTCATCTACCAGGGCTGGTACGAGGTGCTGCGGTCCGGCACCTTCCCGCTCGACGACGTCACCTGGCAGTACCCGCCCGCCGCCGCCCTCGCGGTCCTCTCCCCCGGGCTGCTGCCTTTCCTGGACTACGCCCACGCCTTCTTCGTCCTCGCGTTCCTCGCCGACGCCGTGGTGACGGGGCTGCTGCTGTACGCGGGCCGCCGTCCCGGCAAGCGGATGGCGGGCGCCTGGGTGTGGATCGCCGGTCTCGCGCTGCTCGGCCCCACGTCGTACGCCCGCTACGACGTGATGGTCACCGGCATCGCGGTCGCGGCGCTGCTCGCCGGGGCCCGCAGGCCGCGCGCCATGGGGGCCCTGGCGGCCCTGGGGGCGCTGCTGAAGGTCTGGCCCGCCATGCTGCTCGCGGGGACGGCACGCGGGCGTACGACGCGCACGTCGTGGACGGCGTTCCTGCTGACGGCGGGTGCGCTGGTGCTGGTGTTCTCGGCGGCGATGCCGGGGGCGCTCGCCTTCCTGACGTTCCAGCGGGACCGGGGCACCGAGGTGGAGTCGCTGGGCGCGCTGGTCTTCCACGTGGCCCGGCACTTCGGCTGGGAGGGCGAAGTGCTGCTGAACTACGGCTCGGTGGAGTTCCTGGGCCCGTACGTGTCCCTGGTGAGCACCCTCGCGATGGTGCTGACCGCGCTGGCCTTCGGCTGGCTGCTGGTGTGGCGGCTGCGGGCGCGGCTGTTCACCGCGTCGACGGCCTGCGACGCCGCCTTCGTGGCGGTGCTGCTGTTCACCACGACGAGCCGGGTGATCAGCCCGCAGTACCTGCTGTGGCTGGTGGGTCTCGCGGCTGCCGCCCTGGTGTTCCGGGGCAGCCGGATGGACCGCCCCGCGCGCCTGGTGCTGGCGGCGACCTTCGTCACCTGCCTGGAATTCCCCATCTGGTTCTCGCACGTGGTCGCCAGCGACGCCCTGGGCGTGCCGCTGCTGTTCGTACGCAACGGCCTGCTGGTGGCGGCGACGGTGCTGGCCTGCCGCACCCTGTGGCGGCACACGGTCACCGAACCGGCGGGCGCCCCGCACCCGTTGCCCACCCAGCGGCACGTACCGGCGGGGCAGGCGGGGCAGGCGGGGGATGCGTCGCCGGCGGCAGTGAGTCAGCCGAGCTCGTCCCGCAAGTAGGTGCGCCACTGTGCGGTGAACGCCTCGGGGGTGGTGCCGAGTTCGCTGTTCAGCGCGTTCTCCACCGCCCCCTCGCGCTGCGGGTGTCCGCCGACGGAGCGGTAGAACGCGAGGAGCGTCCGTTCCCCGGACCGCTCCGCGATCATCCGGCAGGCCAGCCAGCCGCCCTCGTACGCCCCTGCCAGCCGCTCCGCACCCCCGGTGAACCCGAAGTCCCCGTCGCCCGGCAGCGCGGCGGGCGGCCCGTCCCGGGCGACGATCCGCTGCAGTTCGGGCGCGACCTGCGCCGGGGTGCGGTCGCTCTCCCGGTACGCCACCCAGTCGGCGAAGCCCTCCGAGAGCCACATGGGGGTCGAGGCGGTGGTGGCCGTCCGGGTGGCCACGTGGGTGCTCTCGTGGGTGAGCACGACCTGCTGTCCGGCCGCTCCCAGCACGTCGTACGCCTCCGGGTTGACGATCACCCGGTCCGCCGAGGTCCGCCGCCCGCCGCCGCCGGCCCCGGTGGTGACGGCGGCGATGCCCCGGTACCCGGCGGCGGGCGCGCCGAGCAGTGCCCCCATCGCGTCCAGTGTCGGCGGCACGAGCAGCACCTCTTTGAGGTCGCGTTCCCCGGGCCAGGCGCGTGCGACGGCGGCCACCGCGCGGTCGGCGGTGTCCGCGATCGCGCGCAGCCGCTCCCGGTCCTGCCCCGCGCCCAGGACGACCGCCCGCTTCCCGCGCACCGAAGTCACCGGTCCCTGCTGCCAGATCTCCTGCGCACCGGTCTGCCGGGGCCGGTCCCCCGCCACGTACCACCGGCCGGCGCGGCGTACGAGGTCGACGAGGCGGGCGGTGACGGCGGGCACCGTGTCGTATCCGGAGATCCGGTACCGCAGTTCCACCTGGGCGGTGGCGAGCCCTTCGCCGGTCCGGTCGAGCCCGGTCAGTCGGTACTCCCAGGACGCCTGCGCCATCCCCGCCAGGTGGTCGAACTCCTGCTCCTGCCTGTGCCGCAGCCCTGTGGCGCCCGGTTCGAGCACGCCGAGGAAGGCGGCCCTGTCGCGGCCTGCGAGGGCGGCGGCCCGCCGGTCGAGGAGCCGCCGCACGTCGCGGGAGGCCGTGTCGGCCGGTGCGGGCGGGGCGGCGCAGGATCCCGCGAGGAGCCCGCCCGCCCCGAGCCCCAGGGCGAGCACCGCCCGCCGCCCGTACCGTCTGCCGCCCGCGTGACCTGCCATTGTGCGATCGTACGGCGACGGGCCGGGCGAGCGGCCGACGGCTGCGGCGGCGTACGGCGACGGGCCGGGCGAGCGGCCGACGGCTGCGGCGGCGTACGGCGACGGGCCGGGCGTACGGCCCTGCTCAGACCCGGGTCACCGACGAGACCGGCATCATGCCCACCGGGTCGTAGCGCACCGGGGCCCCCGGGTAGGGCGCGTGCACGACCTGTCCGTTGCCCATGTACATCCCGATGTGGCTGGCGTCGTCGCGGTAGGCCACGAGGTCGCCCGGCTGCGCCTGGTCGAGCGAGACCTGCTGTCCTGCGTACCGCTGGGCCTGCGAGGTGCGCGGCAGGGAGACGCCCGCCTGGCTGTACGACCACTGCATCAGCCCCGAGCAGTCGAATCCCGAAGGCCCGTTGGCACCCCAGATGTACGGCTTGCCGACGGCGTTGCGGGCGGCGAGTACCGCGGCGGCGGCCCGCGACGACGAGGGCATGATGCCGGACATCTCGGGCATCGCGTCGCGCCCGCTGCGGTTCGCGCGGTCGAACTCGGCGCGCTCGGGGGCGGGCAGTGCCTGGAGCATCCGGCGGGCCTCGGCGAGCTTGTGCTCGACGGCGCGCTTGTGGCGCGAGACGACGGCCCGGCTGCGGTCCAGCTCGGCGAGCTTGTGGGAGGCCTCGGCGCGCTCCTGGCCGAGCAGGCGCTGGGCCTCGGTGAGTTCGTGCAGCTTGCCCGCGTTGCGGTCGCTGATGCGGTCCAGGGCGGCCGCCTTGTCGAGGTAGCCGTCCGGGTTCTCGGACAGCAGCAGCGACACCGACGGGTCCATGCCGCCCGACCGGTACTGGGCGCCGGCCAACTGGCCGAGCACGCCGCGCATCCGGTTGATGCGCTCCTGGCCGCGGGCGGCGCGGTCGCGGGCCCGGCCGACCTCCTTGCGGAGCGTGCCCGCGCGCTCGTTGGCCTGGTTGAAGCGCTCGGTGGCCTGCTCGGCCTGCGCGAAGAGCCGGTCGACGGTGGCCTGGGTGGCCGTGGTCGCGCCTGCGCCGACCGGGTCGGCGCTTGCCGGGGCTGCCCCGAGGGCCGCCGCCGCGGTGGCCGCCGCCGCGGACAGGACGGTGACCCGGGTGCTCTGTGTGAGCCCGGACTGCGAGGGACGACGGTGTGACGCCACAGGAAGCCGCACTCCTTCCACTGCTGGGTGGCAGCGCCCTGCCGCCCGGGCGGGCGGACTGCTCGATGGCCACTGCGCTGGCAGACAGTAGCGGGACGGTCACACGGCAGCCAAAGACCCCGACGCAGGCGAAAAGGGCCGGGACAGCACGACGCCCCGCCGGTGACCAGGTCATCGGCGGGGCGGGCAGTCAGCACGGCGGGCCGCAATTCGCCCGAACGGGCGGTGTGTTCGGCCCCGTCCCGGGGGTGGCGCGGGCGCGCCGGACTCCACCGGGCCCGCACCGCGGGGTCGCGTCAGCCTCCGACGCGCACTCCGAACTGGAACGGGCCGAGGTACTTCATGTCCTCGATGCGCACGGAGGTGCCCGGCTTCGGGGCGTGCAGCGACATGCCGTTGCCGGCGTAGAAGCCGACGTGCTGGAGGTTGTTGAAGAAGACCAGGTCGCCCGGGCGCAGTTCGCTCCGGTTGTAGATCTTCCGGCCCGCGCTCTCCTGGCTGTACGTGCTGCCGCCCACCGTCACGTTGATCTGCTGGAACGCCCAGTAGACCAGCCCGGAGCAGTCGAACGCGTTGGGGCCCTTGTTGCCCCAGTCGTACGGCGCGCCTATCTTCAGCCGGGCCTTGGCCATGGCGGCGGCGCCGACGCCGGAGGCGGGCACCTCGTTGCCGATGTCGACGCGGTCGCTCGCGTCGCGGCTGGCGCGCTCTTCCTTCTTCTCGATGGCGGCGCGCTCGGCCTCGGTCAGCGTGTTGTACAGCTTCTGCGCCTCGGCGAGCTTGCCCTGGATCGCCTGCTTCTTCTCACCGAGCTCCTTGCGCACGGCGGAGAGGTCCGCGAGCTTGCCGGACGCCTCCTCGCGCTGCTGGGCGAGGGTGCGCTGCTTCGCCTGGATCTTGCGGAGCGACTCGGCCTGCTTGCCGCTCAGCTGGTCCATCGCCGCGGCGCGGTCCAGGAACTGGTCCGGCTGGGAGGAGAAGAAGAGCTGGAACGAGGGGTCGATGCCGCCGGACCGGTACTGGGCGGTGGCCAGCGAGCCGAGGCCCTTGCGCATCTCGTTGAGTTCACCCTGACCGCGGGCGGCCGACTCCTGGAGGTTCTTGACCTGCTTCTCCAGGGTCCCCTGCTTCTCCTTGGCCGCGTTGTACTTCTCGGTCGCGCCCTCCGCATCCTCGTGGAGTGCGTCGACCTTCGCCTTGACTTCCTTCTTGTCAGGCTTGGGCGCGGCGTTGGCCGCCTGGGAGGACATGACCACGGCAGCGGCAGCGGTCACGGTCAGCGCGGTCACGCGGAAGCGGCTCGGCTGCTTGGGTCGACGGTGGGACGCCACGGAGGCGAGCTCCTTCTTCCTCAGCCGCCGACCGGCGTGGTTGGCGGTGACCTTCACTGATACTCCGGATGAGTGATCAACCGCGCGAAGGTTCGAGCCCAGACAGTAGTGACCTTCTTGTGATCAGTTCAAATCCTCACAGGAAAAATCTCGCCCTCGCGGCACATTCCTTACTCGTGCCACACGCTGCGTCATGGGGAGTTGACAGAAAGACAGCGTCCGCCCACTTCAATTCGGGCAATGCGCACAGAAGTTGGGCAACACACCCCCGACTCCCTTTAAACGCGCGAAAGCCTCTTCAGCAGCATCGCCGAAGCAACCGGCCTGGCACCGGACTTCGCGACCCCGTCCGCGACCTCGCGGTCCGTGGAGACCACGATCATCGGCCGCCCGGTCGGCTCGGCCCGCACCAGCTGACGGATCAGCTCGTCGGCCGTCACGCCCGCCTTGCTGAACAGCACCCGCACCCCGCGCGGCGGCGCGAGGAGCACCGGCGCGGCCAGCTCCGCGCCGTCGAAGACACAGGTGACCTCGGCGCCGCTCGCGGCGGCCAGCATGGAGAGACCGCCGAGCAGCCGCAGCCGCTGCTTCTCCAGCGGCATCGTCGGATAGCCGGTCTTGGTCACGTTGTAACCGTCGACCACCAGGTGCGCCTGCGGCAGCGCGAGCAGCTGGTCCAGGACGGCCGGATCGGTGTCGGAGAGAGCCCTGGCCGCGATGTCCTTGGGTGACATCCGCCCCGGCTCGACCGCGTCCACGGTGTCCGCGGGACGCCCGCTGGACGGCGGCAGGGCCAGTTCTCGACGCAGCCCCTGGGCGGCCTCCAGGACCGTGTCCAGGAGCAGCCGCAGCCGCATGTCCTCGACGCTGCGCCCCTCCCGTACGGCACGGCGCCCCGCCTCCGCGGTCGCCTCCGCCTCTCCCAGCCTGGCCCGCAGCCGCCGCGTCTCGGCCTCGGCGGCGGCGACCTGGGCGGCCGCCTCGCTGCGGATGCCGTCGATCTCGGCCTGGTTCTTGCGGAGCGCCGCCTCGCCGCGCTTGACGTCGCTGAGGGCGCCGCGCAGCTTGCGCTGGGCGGAGTCGGACTCCTTGCGGGCGGTTTCGAGTTCGGTGCGCAGCCGCTCGGTCTCCGCCTTCGTGCGTTCGCGGGCGTCGGCCAGCTCGGCGCGCAGCTGTTCCAGTTCCTGCTGGGCGGCCTCGTCGGCGCGCTCGGCGTCGGCGCGCTGCGCCTCCTCGCCCGCGGCGGCCACCAGCTTCACCCAGCCGACGGGGCGCAGGACGTAGGC
>NZ_JBSGZD010000051.1:0-38214 GCF_053610825.1 Streptomyces sp. NPDC054863
CCGCGGCTTTTGCCGTCGTGACGGGTTCAGGGCGTGAGCGGGGTCCTGGGGCCCTCGTCGCGGCGCGGCGGGTGGGGCTGCTGCGACGGCGGGTCGTCGCGGATCACCTCGCCCTGGACGACCTTTCCGTCCGGCCGGTGCATCCGGGCCTGCTGGAACACGTCGCCGAGGCTGCCGGGCTGCTGCACGGCGTTCATCCGGCGCTCCAGGGACTTCTCCGCGTACCGCCCGAGCGTCGCGCGCACCGGGGGCAGCAGGACCAGCAGGCCGAGTACGTCGGAGATCAGGCCGGGCAGGATCAGCAGCAGGCCGCCCAGCATCACGAAGCCGTTGCCCGAGCCCTTGCGGCCCTGTTCCGCGGCCGGGTCGTAGGCGCCGCCGCTCTGCTGCTGGCGCTGGATCGTTTCGCTCAGGTTCTTGAAGGCGCGGCGCCCCGCCCTCTTGATGACGGCTCCGCCGAGCACGACTCCGCCGACCAGCAGCAGGAAGACGGTGAGTCCTCCGGCCGCGCCGCCCACGAGGGTCAGCAGCCAGATCTCCAGCACCAGCCAGGCGGCGATGCCGAGAGGTACGAACGTACGGGCGCGCGAGCGCTTGCGGGCGGTCGTCGGGGCGGGCGGGGGCGGGGTGCCGGTCGTCATGCCCCCAGTGTGCCTGGCAGGGCGCCTGAACGGCGTAAAGAGCGCGTGAGTACGGGGAGGGGAGCGCGAGGGCGGCAGAGGCCCGCAGAAGGGCGCTGCGGGGGCCTGCCGCCGAGGAGCGCTACAGGGGCCTGCGGCCGAGGAGCTTGTTGGCGCGCGTGCCGACGCCCCAGGCGGTGACCCGCCACAGGGCCTCGACCAGGATGTCGTTGCTCATCTTCGACTCGCCGATCTCGCGCTCGACGAAGGTGATCGGCACCTCGACGACGTGGAATCCCGACTCGACGGCGCGGCGGGCCAGGTCGACCTGGAAGCAGTAGCCCTGCGAGGCGACCTCGTCGAGGCCCAGGCCCTCCAGTGTCTCCGCACGGAAGGCGCGGTAGCCGCCGGTGACGTCGCGCAGCGGCACGCCCAGCAGCATCCGGGAGTACAGGCTGCCGCCGCGGGAGATGAACTCGCGGGACTTCGGCCAGTTCACGATCCGGCCGCCCGGCACCCAGCGCGAGCCGAGCACCAGGTCGGCGCCCTTGAGGGCGGTGAGCAGGCGGGGCAGTTCCTCGGGCTGGTGGGAACCGTCGGCGTCCATCTCGACAAGGACTCCGTAGCCGTGATCGATGCCCCATCGGAAGCCGGCCATGTAGGCGGCGCCCAGGCCTTCCTTGCCCTTGCGGTGCATGACGTGGACCTGGTCGTCGGCCGCGGCGAGCTCGTCGGCGAGCTTTCCGGTGCCGTCGGGACTGTTGTCGTCGGCGACGAGGACGTGCGCTCCGGGGACGGACTCCCGCACCCGCGCGACGATCGGCTTGATGTTCTCGGCCTCGTTGTAGGTCGGAATGATCACCAAAACACTGCCGAGCGGGCCGTAACGCTTTTGACCGCCGTCGTTCACTGATGCCCCTTTTCACGCCCGTACACAGAGGAACCACCATAGCGAGCGTGCAAGGACAGGGGGTCGAGGGCCCGTCCGGGAGGTGTCCTGCGATCTGCGGATGGGGGCCCGGCGTCCTTCGGGCCGACCAGGTGCCCGCCGGCTGCGGACATCCTCGCCGTTGTCTACTGAACGCCGGGGCCCTACCCGGGTCGCACCGTCGGACGGAAAAAACCTTCCCTCGCCCCCGAGGCGCGGGCGCTGAACCTGGCTCCCGGGAGGGTGCGCCGTGTGGCGCGCCTCCCATGACCCAGCGGCGTTCGACGACTGCGTGGAAGATTTCCGGCCGGACGTTTCGTGGTGGACCCGGCCGAACCTACCCGCCGGTGGCCGCTTTCTGTCAACACCCGTGCGACCTGCGGTGTTTGCCGGCCGTTCGTCAAACCACCAGGTCAGTGCAGAGACGGCGGAGAACCGCCCGGCAGCCCGCGGGTCACCGATCGGCGGTACGCGACCCGCCGCGCATCACGCGTTCGGCCGTACGTACACGGTGTGCCCGGCGACCACGGTGCGCAGGCAGACGGGGAGTTCGGCGCCCGGCGTGAGGTCGGGGAGCCCGGGCGTGCCGGAGCGCGGGTCGGTGGACCAGCGGGCGACCCGGTCGTCCGGGGCCTGCACCACCAGGTCGCCGGTGTGCCAGATCGCGTAGTCGGCGGGTGCGCCGGGGACCAGGGTGCCCGCGTCGTCGCGGCCGATCGCCCGCCAGCCGCCGCGGGTGTGGGCGGTGAAGGCGGCCCGTACGGAGACCCGGTGCCCGGGGGTGCGGTGGAAAGCGGCGGCGCGGACGGTGCCCCACGGGTCGAGCGGGGTGACCGGGCTGTCGGAGCCGAAGGCGAGCGGGATCCCCGCCTTGAGCATGGCGGCGTACGGGTTGAGGGTGCGGGCCCGGTCGGCGCCGAGGCGCTGGGCGTACATGCCCTCGTCGCCTCCCCAGGCGGCGTCGAAGGCGGGCTGTACGGAGGCCGTGAGGCCGAGGTCCGCGAAGGCGGCGATGGTGCGGGGGGTGAGCATCTCGGCGTGCTCGACGCGGTGGCGGGCGGCGCGCACGCGCGGGAGGCCGACCTTGTCGGCGGCGGCCCGGACGCCGTCGGTGACCGCGGTCAGGGCGGCGTCGCCGATGGCGTGGAAGCCGGCCTGGAGGCCCGCCTCGGTGCACGCGACGACGTGGGCGGCGATCGCGGCGGCGTCGAGGTGGGCGGTGCCGGTGTGCGGGGCATCGGCGTAGGGCCCGTGCAGGCAGGCGGTGTGCGAGCCGAGCGAGCCGTCCACGAAGAGGTCTCCGGCCGCGCCGACGGCGCCGAGCTCGCGGATGCGCCGGGCGTCCTTCGCATTCGCGACCTGTTCGGCCCAGTAGCCGAAGACGCGCGGTCCCCGCTCGTCGGCGGCCAGTCGCAGCAGTCCGACGAAGTCGTCCTCGTCGGAGATGTCGGGGCCCGCGCACTCGTGGACGGTGCCGATGCCGAGCGAGGCGGCCCGGGCGAGCGCGGCGCGCTGGGCCGCGGTCCGCTGGGCGGGGCTGATCGCCCCGTGCGCGGCGGCGCGTACCGCGTGGTGGGCGGCGCCGGTGAGCGGCTCGTCGGGGTGATACCCGGTCAGGCCGGTGATGCCGGGAACGAGGTCGAGCAGGGCGGCGCTGACGACCGCCGAGTGGACGTCGACGCGGGGCAGGTAGAGCGGGCGCCCACCGGCCGCGGAGTCGAGCTCGGCGCGCGAGGGATGGCGCCGCTCCGGCCAGCGGGAGGCGTCCCAGCCGCCGCCGATGAGGACTTCGCCGTCCGGGCGGGAGGCTGCGTGGGTGCGTACGAGTGCGAGCGCCTCGTCCAGGGTGCGGGCGGCGGACAGGTCCAGACCGGTGAGGGCCAGGCCGGTCGACGTCGTGTGCACGTGTGCGTCCGTGAACGCCGGGGTGACGAGTGCCCCTTCAAGGTCGAGCACCTCGTCGACGCCGCTCGCGAAGGCGTCGGCCGCTCCTTCGGAGCCCACCCACGCGACATGCCCCCGCTCGACGACCATCGCGGTGGCGAAGGGGTCGGCGGGACTGTGGACCTCACCGCCACGCAGCAGCACGGTGCGGTCGGCGGAGGTGGTGGGAGAAGAGGGGACGGTGCGCTCGGTCATGGGGACCAGTCTCGCGCAGCCCGCCGGGCGCTCTCGACCAGGCCCCCGGAACACGGAGCCGATGCCCCTATACGCGGGGCGGGCGCGCCTCGTACGGGGTGGAGAGGACCACGGTGGTGCGCGTGGACACCCCGGCGAGCGTGCGGATCCTGCTGAGCAGGTGCTCCAGTTCCAGGGGGGTGGCGACGCGCACCTTGAGGATGTAGTTCTCGTCGCCGGCGACGCTGTGGCAGGCCTCGATCTCGCTGATGCCCGCGAGCCGGTCCGCGATGTCGTCCGGAGCGCTGGGGTCGAAGGGCGCCACCGAGATGAACGCGGTGAGCGGCAGGCCGACCGCCTCGGGGTCCACGACCGCGGCGTACCCGCGGATCACTCCGCGCTGTTCCAGCCTGCGGACCCGCTGGTGCACCGCCGAGGTGGACAGGCCCGTGGCCTTGCCCAGGTCGGTGTAGCTCATCCGCCCGTCCTTGACGAGCAGGTCCACGATCTGACGATCCAACTCCTCCATGGGCCAAGAACCTACAGGGCGCAGGGGCGCCCGGGGCACCTGAGCGCCATACGTCTTGCCTGCTGGAACAGCTGGTATCAGGCGCACCTCTTCGAGGTGTCCGGCACGCATCTGCGCCGGGCATGTGACGAAGGCCACATACCTGTGGCCGTGTCCTCTCCTCTTGTGCGGTTATCGCGCAGGCGCGCAGGGAAGTGCTTGCTGTGGTCGAGGCCGCAGCGCCTTGTCGGCCCACCTCTAGGGGGAGAGTCTCCATGCAGAGCCTGAAGCGCACCGGACAGACCGAACCGGAACCCGACTCCGTCGATTCCTTCGACAGCGGCGAGTACACCGGTTCCGACTCGTACGACACCTTCGAGATGTACCGGGTGATCTGCCCGGACTGCACGCAGCCGATCGCACTGCTCGCGGACGAGGACGTCCTCCCGGAGCACGCCAAGTGCCCCACCCCGTGGAACCCCTTCGGCCTGACGGCCTGTGCGGGTACGGGGCGCCCCGCCGCCGACGCGAAGCCGGCGGACGAGACGCGGGAGGTGGCGGAGCAGGACACCGCACTGCTGCTGACGCTCCCCCAGGGCCTCGACTGGCGGACGCAGCCCTTCTCCCACGTCGGTGGCCCGGGGTCGCGCCCGGTGAAGGTGCCGCAGCAGCGCGCCGCGTAACTCCCGTCGCCGGGCGGCCTGTTCACCGAGCAGGCCCGTTCCGCCGGCGCCCTGTGCCGCCGGTGCCCCGGTGCCGTCGGCGTCCCTGTTCCGTCAGTACCCCTGTTCCGGCCAGTACGTTCCGCGCACCATGGCTTCCAGCGACGGCCGGTGCAGGATGAGCGCGTCCGGGTCCTCGGGGATCCGGACCTCGCCGAAGTGCACCTGCCGGTAGGCGATGCGGAGCATGACGACCGCATGGCGCAGGGCGGCGTACAGGGTGTGGAACTCCATGTCGCGCGGGGTGTGGCCGGTCAGCCGGGCGTACCGGCTCTCGATCGCGTCGCGGCGCAGGAAGTCCGGCAGGCCGCGCTGCCCGAAGGAGACCGTGAGGTCCTGGAAGAAGCGGTGCAGGTAGACGGTCCAGCCGAGGTCGAGTTCGCGGGGGCCCAGGGCGGCCATTTCCCAGTCGAGCACGGCGGCGGGGGTGAACCCGTCGTAGATGATGTTGCCGATGCGGGCGTCGCCCCAGCACAGCACCGCCTCGCCCTCGTCGTCGGGCCAGTGCGCGTCGAGCCAGTCGAAGGCCTCCTCCATGAGGGGCGAGCGGGGCAGTCCGTCGACGACCCATTCGTAGTAGGTCTGCTGTGCCGTCACGTGGCGGCGCAGCGGGGTTCCTTCGACGTCCGGGAGCAGGAATTGCGCTTCCTTGGCCGGGAATTGACCGTGCAGGCGGGCGAGGATGCCGATGCTGGCGGCTTCCAGCCCTGCGCGTTCGGCGTCGGTCGCTTCGTACAGCCAGTTGCCCTCGTACGTGTAAGGCATGACGTCGGGCGGTACGCGGCCCTCGGCGCGGGCCATCACGAAGAAGGGCGCGCCGAGCGGTGCGGGGTCCTCCTCCAGCCACAGGACGCGCGGCACAGGCAGGTCGGTGTGCTCGCCGACGAGGCTCATGACGCGGTGCTGGCGCGCCATGTCGTACACGGGGAAGACGGTGTACGCGGCCGGGTCGGCGGCCAGCCTCAGTGCGCAGCCGGTGACGGGGGCGTCGGGGTGGTCGAGTTCGAAGAGCAGGGTCTCGCTGGACATGCCGTTGGAGCCGGGGACGCGGACGTCGGTGACACGTGCCCCCGGCAGGCGCGTGTCCAGCCATGCGGCGAGGCGGCGGCCCAGGTCCTCGGGGTCGCGGGTGGTGGTGCGGGGGCGCGGTGCGGTGGCCATTTCCGTACTCCTCTACGAGAGCTGTGAGCCGTCGGCGAACCGTGTGAGGAGTCCTCTCTCAGGGCGCGGTGGAGTCGTATCCGGTGAATCCGCTGGGGTCGTGGCGGCCGAAGCTGCCGTGCTCGAAAATGCCGTATCCGGTACGGCCGCCCAGTGTGAAGCGGGCCGCGTGGTCGATCACGCCGTACGCCGCCATGGGGTGGGCGGTGGGGTCGGACAGGTCGTAGGCGCGACGGTCGGTCCAGCCGCGGCCCTGCCAGCTGCCGTGCTGCCAGTCGGTGGCCGGCGGGTAGCCCGCGCCGACGGCGAGCGGTGAGGAGGCGAGGATCTCGACGCCGAGTTCGAGGGGCTTACGGTCCTGGTCGGTGAGGTGGACGACGGCGCGTTCGGGGTGGCGGGTGCCGGAGCGGTAGGTGATGTCGGTGTCCGGCCAGCCGAGTTGGACGTCGCGGGCGCCGTTGCGGACGAGCAGCGCCTCGTTGAGGGTGCGGTGCCCTTCGGCGTCCTCCTGGGCGATCACCATGACGAAGCGGTCGTCGAAGCGGGCCGGTATCCAGAGCCAGTGGAAACCCTCGGGGCGGTGTTCCTCGGCGGCCCGCCCGCCGTCCTCGCCGGGGATGGGGCGCACTCCCCAGCTGCGGTCGCGGGTTCCGGTCCACTCCCCCGTGGCGAGGCGGATCTGCTCGCCGCCGATGTGGATGACGCCGGAGCAACTGCCCGCCTGGACGAAGCGGCGGCCTTCGAGCATCAGCCGGTCGCCGCGGTACTGGACGTGGTGGGGTTCCCAGACGGCCGGGAAGTCGGCTGTCCAACTGATCTCGTACGAGAGCGAGTCGGGGTCGGCGGGGTCGGCCTCGCAGGTGAGGGTGAAGCGGCGCAGCGGTTCGTCGACGGTGATGCGCAGAGGGCCGACGGAGAGGTTCATGCGGTCGTCGGTGAGGGCGTCGGACGCGCGCACCGCGTGCAGGGTGTCGCCGACGCGGAGGGTCGCGTAGGCGTCGATGACACCGGTGTTGGGGTAGACGCCGAGACCCGCGACGAGGAGGGCGCGGCCGGTGTGGTCCACGAAGTGGAAGATGCAGCGGTCGTAGGCGTTCCGGTCGCCGGTGGCGACGTGTTTCATCGACAACGGGGCCTGGTGGATGGGGTATTCGTCGAGCGCGATGGGGCGGTCGTCGGGCACGGCTCCTCCTGGCGGGCGCGGGCGTACGTGCGTACGGCGTACGGGTGCGGCGCGGAGGGTGCGACCCCGGCAACCTTTCTGACGGTACGTCAGGGAGTGGGGCGGGAGCCAGGGTGCGGGGCGGGGAAGGTGGTCGCTGGGCGCGGGCGCAGCGGTGGGAAGGGCACTGCCTGCGGCGCAGTTCCCCTACCCGCCCCTTCCCGAAACCGCTGCGCGGGGCGGGTGGGGGCAGATGTCCGGGGCTTCGCCCCGTGCACGGCTGCGCCGCGCGTCCTCACACGCCGGACGGGCTGAAGCAGTCAGGGGCGCGGGGAACTGCGCGGCCGACCACCACGCACCCGCACGCGCCCCGCCCCGCCCAGGCGGGCAACCACCCCACCGCCCCCACGCTCAGCGGGTCTCAGGACCCGCCAGGTGCCGTGCGATCACCATGCGCTGGATCTGGTTCGTGCCCTCGACGATCTGGAGGACCTTCGCCTCGCGCATGAAGCGTTCGACCGGGAAGTCCAGCGTGTAGCCGTACCCGCCGAGCACCTGCACCGCGTCCGTGGTGACCTTCATCGCCGCGTCCGTGCAGAAGAGCTTCGCCATGGCCGCCTGGCGCGAGAAGGGGAGGCCGGCGTCGCGCAGCCGTGCCGCTGCCAGGTAGAGCGCGCGGCCCGCCTCGATCTGGGTGGCCATGTCGGCCAGCATGAAGCGCAGCCCCTGGAAGTCCGCGATGGGACGGCCGAACTGCCGCCTGTCCGTGGCGTACGAGAGCGCTTCGTCCAGGGCCGCCTGTGCGACGCCGATCGCGCAGGCGGCGATGCCGAGGCGGCCGGAGTCGAGGGCGGACAGGGCGATGGCGAAGCCCTGGCCCTCCTCGCCGATGCGGCGCGCGTCGGGTACCCGTACGCCGTCGAAGTGCAGCTGCGCCGTGGGCGAGCCCTTCATGCCCATCTTCTTCTCCGGGGCGGCGGCGCTCAGGCCCTCCGCGTCGCCGGGGACGAGGAAGGCGGTGATGCCGCGCGGGCCCTCGACGCCCGTACGGGCCAGGACAGTGTAGAAGTCCGCGATGCCGCCGTGGGTGATCCACGCCTTCGTACCGGTGATCACCCAGTCGTCGCCGTCACGGACGGCCTTGGTGCGCAGCGAGGCCGCGTCCGAGCCGGAGGCGGGCTCCGAGAGGCAGTAGGCGCCGAGGAGGCCGCCGCCGAGCATGGCGGGCAGGTGGGCGGCCTGCTGTTCCTTCGTGCCGTATCCGGCCAGGCCGTGACAGGCGAGGCTGTGCACGCTGACGCCCAGGCCGACGGTCAGGCGGGCCCCCGCGAGCTCTTCGAGGACCTGGAGGTAGACCTCGTACGGCTGGTCGCCACCGCCGTGCTCGGAGTCGTACGGCAGGCCGAGCAGCCCGGATTCGGAGAGGAGGGAGAACACCTCGCGGGGGAAGTGTCCCGCGTCCTCCTCGGCTGCCGCCTGCGGAGCGATCTCCCGCTGGACCATGTCGCGTACGAGCGCGAGCAGGTCGCGGGACTCCTCGGTGGGCAGCTGTCGTTCCACCGGCTGCGGGGCGCGGTCGGACATGGCGACGCTCTCCTGACTTCTCGGGCCCTGTCGGGCGCGGCGGCGGGCGCACGCACAGGGTGTGGCGGCGCCGCCGGGTGTCTCAACTCCAGACTGCGGTACCACTCCGGGTTACGGAAGCGGACGATCCGGTGCTGTGGCGGCTGAGTATGCCCGATCGGATCCGTTCCGTCACCGGTCAAAAAGCCGCAGGCCGGGCAGGCCGGGGCGGTGTTACGCGACCGTGTCGTGCGCCCCGTCGCAGGCCGTGCCCCCGGCTGCCGCACCACCCCTGTCGTCCGCCGTTCCGCGGGCCCCGTCACCCACCGTGCCGTCGAGGGACGGAGCCGGGCATTCCGGTACGAGTGCGGCGACGGTCTCCAGGGTGGCGCTCAGCAGCATGACGAGGAGATCGCAGACCTCTTCCTGAGGCAGCGCCGGATCACCGATCCAGTCGAGTGTGATGCCCTCGACCCCGGACATCCAGCCGAGCAGCGCGAGCCGGGCCGTCGGGGGGATGTCGGCGCGCCCGTACGCACCCTCCGCGAGGGTGGCCATCAGCTGCTCGCGCACGGTGTCGCGGATCGACTGGACCTCGACGTCGAAGCCGACGCCTCCGGTGACGATCGTCCGGTACGCGGCCTGGTGGTGGCGGGCGTAGTGCAGATAGCCGTCGACGGTGTGCCGGACCCGCTGCGTGCGCGGGAGTTCGGGGTGGCTGACGGCCCGGGCGACGAGGTCGGCGACGGACTCCTCGACGACGGCCAGGTAGTAGCCGCGCTTGTTGGTGAAGTAGTAGTAGATCAGCCCCTTGGCGACGCCCGCGTGGCGTGCGATGTCGTCCACCGACAGGGCGTCGTAGGACGTGTCGGCGAACAACTTCCTTCCTGTTGCGATGAGTTCGGCTCTGCGCGCCTGGGATTTACCGGCGGTTCCGCGCTGTTGACTCTTATTCAAATTAGGCCCTAGTCTCCCAGTCCGGAAGGATGGCCCCGCAGTATTCCACGGGCCTCCCTCCGCTCCTCATGCACTTCCCCTGCGAAATCTCGCGACGTACGGGAGGAACCGGTGAGCGCAGCAAAGAGGCCCCCGGAGCAACTGGCCCCCGAGGGCAGAACGGGCTGGCGCAGAACCGCCGTGATGGCCGTGCCGGCCGTCCTCGCGGTCGGCGTGATGGCGTCGATGATGGCCCAGGGCGCGCTCGCCGCGTCGTTCGCCGTCTCGGGCACCAGCTTCCAGGTCTCCTCCGGCAGGCTGACGAGCAGCGGCCTGTCGTCGTACGTGCAGACCGACCGGTCCGTGGACGGCAAGGGGCATCCGGTCGCCCTGCTCGGCATCGGCAACGCCCGGCTCTCCGACATCTGCCAGTCGGCAGAGGTCAAGACCCCTGTCGGCACCGTGGTGTTCAAGCTGACGGCGGGCGGCGAAGCGGGCGAGGTCACCGCCAGCAACCTGATCATCGACGGCGAGGACCTGACCGGTGACGCCCACTTCGGGACGGCGCAGATCGGCCGGGACGCCTCCACGCTGGACGCGGTGGCGGGGGTCAGGGGCGAGGCGGGCAAGTTCGGGCTCCAGGCCGGGAACATCGAGGTCGCCGGAGTGCGGTCGCACGCCTGGTCGGCGACGGGCGGGAACTTCCGGCTGAAGGGCCTGAAGCTCGAAGTGGGCCTGGACGGCAAGAAGTGCTTCTGAACGGGCTTGCGGGCCGGGCCGGACGTGCGGTCCGGGGCATCCGAACGGGTCTGGACATCCGGCCGCGCCGGGACGCCCGGCCGGGTCAGGACATCCGGCCGGGCCGGGACGTCCAGCCGGGTCAGGACGTCCGGCCGCGCCGGGGTCCGCGGTCCGGCCTCGGAGGTTCCCGCCGCCGCCTGCTCAAAGAGGGCCGGCTGGACGAGAGGCTGCCGTGGCCGGAGCGGCGGCGCCGGTTCCGGTCCTGGCGGCGCCGGCGGCCCTTCTGGGCGGGGCTGTTACTGGCACTGGCGGGCGCAGAGCTGCTGCTCGTACCGCTGTCGCCGCTGCCGATCATGGTGAGCCTGGGACTCGGCGGGCTGGCGGCGCTCGGCATCGGGCTCGCGCTGATCGCGGCGGCCCTCTTCCTGTGGTTCCTGCCGCACACCCGGCACTACGTCAGCGTCAACGCGCTGATCCTGTCGGTGCTTTCGTTCGCGGCGACCAACCTGGGCGGATTCCTGGTGGGGACGCTGCTGGGGATCGCGGGCAGCGCGATGGGCTTCGGCTGGACCCCGGTGACCGGACCCGGGACCCCCGCGGCGGATCCCGCCGACGGAGAGCGCAGGGCGCCGACGGTGCGGGAACACCGGGGGCCGCGCACCCTGGCGGTGGCGCTGCCCGTCGTCCTGCTGGTGGCGATCGGGGCCCCCGCGCAGCGGGCGGCAGCGGCTGCGGCCGAGCCGCAGGCTCCTCGGACACCGCCCACGGTCACCACGACGCGCTTCGCCCCGGACGGCTTCCTGATCGCCGGGGTGAAGGAGGTCCGGACCGTGGACGGCCCGCTCAAGGTGATGGTCCTCAAGATGAGGGCCGCGTCCCTCACCGACTACGAGCTCCGGACCCACGACGGCCGGGACGAACTCTCGCTGGGCGCCGACAGCCTGGACCTCAGCGGCGACGTCACCCTCTATCTCACCAAGTTCAGCGGGTGCTTGCAGGGGATGCTCTGTCTGACCTTCACCCCGGACGGGCTGCCCGTGCCGCCTGTGGTGCCGCCCTTCGTCTACATGACGGACGTCAGCGCCGAGCAGGCCATGGTCACCTCGGACTCGATCGACGCCTTCGGGCTGCGGCTCGGCGCGTCCTGAGGAGTCACATCAGTCCGGCGCCGGTGACGAACACCGCCACGACGACGACCAGCGCCCAGCCGAGCACGTGCTCCAGCAGCTTGGGCCCGTCGAGATCGTCTCCGGGGCCGCCGGTACGGGCGCGCGAGCGGGCAGAGAAGGCGGCGGAAACGGCGGAAGCAGCAGTCATCGGATCTCGCAGAGCAGGAGAGAAAAGCGGAACAGATCCCTCCACAGTGCCAGCGGCTCCGGCCCCGGCACACATGACGTTGGTCACTGCCCCGGGGCCGGAGAGCCGTCTCAGCGGATGCCTACGGCCTCAAGAGCCCTGCGCTGCACGGGTGTCGCGCGCACCGGCCAGAACAGGTAGCAGACGCCCCCTGTGCCGGAGACCACTTTCCCGCTGGCGTTGTACCGCTTGGTGCGCAGCCAGATGTTCTCCCACTCGCGCCTCTTGTAGACGCGGCGGACGGCTTCGTTGGTGGGGGACGCCGGATCGTTCGCGATCACGTCGCCCGCGGCGGTGAAGCCGATGACGGTCATCAGGTGGCCCGAGGTGCCGTAGCCCGCCCCGGTGAGCTCCTCCTTGAGGAACGACTGCGACGTGATGGCGGGGATGCCCGCACGGACGAGGAGCGTCAGGTCGTCCAGCGATCCCAGCCGGGTGACCACCGCGTTCATGTCCCGGTACGTCGCCGCGTACGCGGCGTTGAAGGGCCAGTTGCCGCAGCCCTCGTACTGGTAGTCGTACGTCTGCCGGGCCGCGTGGCACACCTGGGGGTCCGCGTACGCGGGGTTCACCCAGGCCATGTCCTCGGCGGTGGGCCCGCGGCCCCAGTACTCCAGGATCATCGTGGCGGAGGTGGGGCTGCACCACGCCTCTCCCCCGTTGTCGTACTCCGGGTACTGGCCGATGTGGATCTCCTGCGAGTGGCGCGGCACCCGCAGCTCGCGGGCGCGGCGGGGCTCGGACGCCGGGACGGTGAACCGGTCCGGCACGTCGGAGGCCATCGCCCCGAGCCGCCACACGGTGGGCGTTCCGCCGCTGCCCGGCAGCCGGTGCAGTACGAGCCGCAGCTGATAGCCGACGAGCCGGGTGCCGGCGGCCGGGTCGGCGACCGCGACGGTGTCGGTCGAGACGCTGCTGCGGCCGTCGCCCTGGCCGTCGACGGAGGTGCGCCGGATGTCGGCGTCGCCGGCCGCCCAGCGGCCCATCACGTACCAGGGGGTGCGCGACCCGTCGGCGTACACGGCGCACAGCTCGACGGCGATCCAGGTGCCGGGCGGGGTGTCGGCGTTCCAGGAGGCGACGATCTCGGTGGCGGGCACGCGGCTGAGGTGCGGCGGAGAGGTCCACACGGCGTACTCGTAGGTGCAGGTGCGCCCGGTGTGCGGGTCGAGGTAGGCCGTCAGCCCGTCGGGAGCGCCGATGGCCAGGCCGGGGCGGCGGCCACCGACGACGCGGGTGCCGGGGCCCGTGCCGGAGCGCCAGTCGGTGTACGTCGTCCAGAAGTGGTTGTCGACGGGACAGTCCTCCTCCGGGGCGCGTACGGACGCGGACGCGGCGTCCGCAAGCACCGGTACGGCAGCGGCGGCGAGCGCGGCGGCCAGTACGGTCCTGCGCGCGGCGGGCGGCAGATCGGATCTGGTCTTGTCGGGTCTGGTCACGGTCGGGGACCCCCGGTCGAAAAGTCGCAGTCGGATGCGGATGCGGACGGGCAATCGGATGCGGGTGCGGGTGCGGACAAGCAGTCGGACGTCGAACGAACGCGGTCCGCGCAGGCGGTATGGCTACCCCGCCGGAGCACCCGGCACCCGGGCCCCGGAGCTCGGATGCGCCCCATACTGCGACCCCCCGCCCCGCGGCCTGCGGCGGCGCGCTGACCGCACCCCTCATAGGGTGGCCCGAATGAACAGCACCGCCCCGCCCACACCGCTGGCCCCTCTCGCCGCACGGCTCCGCACCCTGCCGCCGTCCTGCGGTCCGGTGCGGCTGATCGCCGTGGACGGCCACGCGGGCTCCGGCAAGAGCACCTTCGCCGGGCGCCTGGCGGACGCTCTGGGCGGGGCGCCCGTACTGCACCTGGACGATCTGGCGAGCCACGCGGAGCTGTTCGCCTGGACGGACCGGCTGCTCTCCCTGGTGACCGGGCCGCTGTCGCGGGGCGAGTGCGCGCGGTACGCGCCGTACGACTGGACGCTCCGCCGCTTCGGGCCCGAGGTGCGCGAGCTGCCGCCCGCTCCGGTCGTCCTCATGGAGGGCGTGGGGGCCGGCCGACGCGCGCTGCGGCCCCTCCTCGCCCATCTCCTGTGGATGGATCTGGACGCCGAGCGGTCCTGGCAACGCGGCCGGGAGCGGGACGGAGCCGGGCAGTCCGCATTCTGGGACGGCTGGACGGAGGCCGAGACGGAGCATTTCTCGGCGGACCCGTCCCGTCCGTTCGCCGACACCCTGGTACGGCAGTTGCGCGAGGGTTACGAGTGGCATCAGGGAACCCCCGCGACCGCATGAGCGAACCGATACGTCACCGAGCGTGACTACCTGCCCCAACCCTGTGGAACGGCCGGAAAACCTCCCCCGCGAGTGCCCCAACTCCGCTTGACCCAGGGGGCGTACAGGTCTTACGTTCTCATTGTGCGGCTTTCCGGAGCCGCCCGCAGACACGAAGCCCCCGGTTGTTCCCCCGTGATCGGGGGCTTCGTTCTGCCCTCTCCTGTCATTCCGGGGCGCACAGAGGCCTCTTTCGCTCACCCAGGGTCACCATCCGCGCAGGCCTCGCGGCACCCTTATTTCCCTGCCCCCTGCCCAGGTACGATGCCCTTCGGTGCGGTCAATTCCCGTCCGGGACACAGCGGTTCGGGCAAGTGCCAACGGCATACGGCCACTGGCACACGCCCGACGCACATCACGGGGGGCACGGTCTGTGGGGGACGTGATGGACTTCGGCACGCAGGGCACGCGCGCCCCGGCCGATCTCGCCTGGCTGCGCGGCGTGGACGCCTACACCATGGGGGCGTATCCGCAGGCGGAGGAGGAATTCCGGACGGCGGTACGGCTCGATCCGGGGATGGCGGACGGCTGGCTCGGCCTCCACGCCCTGCGGATCGAAACGACGACGGCGCTCTTACGCATGTACCGCCACCGGGAGCGGTTCGGCGAGCAGCGCGCCAGGCACCGCAGGACACTCAACTCCTGGTACTGGCTGGGCTGGTGGGTGCAGCCGGTCCTTGAGAGCCCGCGGGACCTGCTGCTCGCGCACGCCTCGCACTGGCTGGACGGACGCCACGTCCCGGAGCTGGACCGGGCGCTGGCGGATCTGCCACCCGTGGACACGGATCAGCAGGTGCGGTTCCTGCACGCGTGCCGGGCGTATCTGGTCAAGGACTGGGACCAGTTGGTCCGGCACACGGACCCCCTCGTCGACGATCCGCTGCTCGGCATCGAGTCGGGCCTGTTCGGCGGGATGGCGCGGGTCAGGCTGGAGATGTTCGGCCAGGCGGAGCCGCTGCTGTCCGCCTCCTTGATGCGCTGCCGCAGCGAACAGCCGCAGCGCAAGGAGCTGCGCTACTGGCTGGCCAGGGCGCACGAGGGCACCGGGCGCTCCGCCGCCGCGCTCCCCCTGTACCGGGCCGTGCACCGGGTCGACCCGGCCTTCATGGACACCGCGGCCCGGCTCGCGGCGATCTCCGAGGGCGACGGCCTGGACGGGTACGACGAGTCGGCGGCCGGGCTGGCGACGGTGGCGATGGCCAGCCAGGATTCGGCGGAGTCCCAGGGCGAGTTCGACTCCCTGGAGGGCGGTGGGGAGCTACGGAAGGGCGGCGACGGCCAGCTGCCGTTCGGGGGCGTGGTGGAGCCGGGCCCGCCCACGGGCGTACGGGAGAAGGCGGGGCCGCCGCTGCCGGTGGGACTGCCGCCGTTCCCGGCCGGGCCTTCCGATCCGGCGCTCCTGGAGCAGGCGCTCGGGGAGCTGGACCGGATGGTCGGAATGGAGCCGGTGAAGCGCCAGGTGCGGGCGCTGTCCGCCCAGTTGAACATGGCGAGGCTGCGGGCCGGGCAGGGGCTTCCGGTCCAGCCGCCGAAACGTCACTTTGTCTTCTCCGGTCCCTCCGGGACGGGCAAGACGACGGTCGCGCGGATTCTGGGACGGGTCTTCTACGCACTGGGACTGCTGGGCGGGGACCATCTGGTGGAGGCCCAACGGGCGGACCTGGTGGGCGAGTTCCTGGGCCAGACGGCGGTGAAGGCGAACGAGCTGATCGACTCGGCGATGGGCGGGGTGCTCTTCGTCGACGAGGCGTACAGCCTGGCCAACTCCGGCTACAGCAAGGGCGACGCGTACGGCGACGAGGCGCTGCAGGTGCTGCTGAAGCGGGCCGAGGACAACCGGGACCACCTGGTGGTGATCCTGGCGGGCTACCCGGAGGGAATGGACCGGCTGCTGGCCGCCAATCCCGGTCTGTCGTCGAGGTTCACGACCCGGGTCGACTTCCCGAGCTACCGGCCGCTGGAGCTGACCAGCATCGGCGAGGTGCTGGCCGGGGACAACGGGGACGCGTGGGACGAGGAGTCCCTGGAGGAGCTGCGGAGCATCAGCGGGCACGTCGTCGCCCAGGGCTGGATCGACGAGCTGGGGAACGGGCGGTTCCTGCGGACGCTGTACGAGAAGAGCTGCGCCTATCGGGACCTGCGGCTGTCGGGGTACGCGTCGACGCCGACGCGCGACGACTTGTCGACGTTGCGACTGCCGGATCTGATGCAGGCGTACGGGGAGGTGCTGTCGGGGCGGGGGCCGGTGGGAAGGGGGGAGGGCCAGGGATAGGCCCTGTGCGGGCGGTGGGTGGTGCGGGTTGCCTGCGGCGCCGGCCACCCACCCGCACCCACCTCTCCGCTACCCCGCCAGTACCCCCGCCTCCGACTCCACCCTCGGCTGAGCAAGCTGTGCAGACACCGGTGCCGCCTGCACAGCGACCCGGTGCGCCGGGTCCCGTACCTCTCCCACCAGCATCTCCAGCACGTCCTCCAGGGCGACTAGGCCCAGGACCCGGCCCGACGCGTCCGCCACCTGCGCCAGGTGCGTAGCCGCACGGCGCATCACCGACAGCGCGTCGTCCAGCGGGAGTTCGGCCCGCAGCGTGGTCATCGGGCGCCACACCTGCTGCGGGACCGCCCGGTCCGTCTCGTCCAGGTCGAGGACGTCCTTGACGTGGATGTACCCCATGAACGCGCCCGCGGGGCCTGTCGCGCAGACCGGGAAGCGGGAGTAGCCCGTGCGGACCGTCAGCTCCTCGATCCGGCGCGGGGTCACCGACGGGTCGACCGTCACCAGGGTCGCCCGGCGCAGCAGTACGTCCGTGATCGGGCGGCTGCCCAGCTCCAGGGCGTCTTCGAGGCGCTCCTGTTCGCCGGGTTCCAGCAGGCCCGCCTGTCCCGAGTCCTCGACCAGTCGGTTGAGCTGTTCGCTGGTGAAGACGGATTCGACTTCTTCCCTGAGTTCCACCCGGAACAGCTTCAGAACCATGCGGGCGCACCAGCCGAGCGCCGCGGTGACCGGACGGCACAGCCGGGCGAAGCCGACCAGGCCGGGGCTGAACCACAGGGCGGTCCTCTCGGGGGCCGCCATCGCCAGGTTCTTCGGCACCATCTCGCCGATGACGAGGTGGAGGGAGACGACGACCGCGAGGGCGATCGCGTACCCGAGGGGGTGGATCAGCCCGGCGGGCACGTGGGCCGCGTGGAAGAGCGGCTCCAGGAGGTGCGCGACCGTGGGTTCGGCGACCGCGCCGAGCGTCAGCGAGCAGACGGTGATGCCGAACTGGGCCGCCGCCATCATCTGCGGCAGGTGTTCGAGCCCGTACATCACCTGCTTGGCACGGGCGGAGCCGCTCGCCGCGAGGGGTTCGACCTGGCTGCGGCGCACGGAGACGAGCGCGAACTCGGCGCCGACGAAGAAGCCGTTGGCCAGGACCAGGAGCAGCGCGAAGAGGAGTTGGAGGGCGCTCATCGTGCGGCCTCCGTGAGCTGCTTGGCACACGGGGCGGCAACCGTGCGCACCAGGCGCACGCGCTCCGCCCGGTAGCGGTCCACCTGCCGTACGGAGAGCTTCCAGCCGGGCAGTTCGGCCCGGTCACCGGGGGCCGGGATGCGGCCGAGCAGGTCGGCCACCAGGCCCGCCACCGTCTCGTACGGGCCGTCGGGGACGTCGAGTCCTATCCGGCGCAGGGTGAGCACCCGGCAGCTGCCGTCGGCCTCCCAGGACGGGCTGCCGTCGTCCGCGGGGGCGAGAGCGGCCAGCTCGGGCCGGTCGGCGCCCTCGGCGTCGTGCTCGTCGCGGACCTCGCCGACGAGTTCCTCGACGATGTCCTCCAGGGTGACGACGCCCGCGGTGCCGCCGTACTCGTCGACGACGACCGCTATCGGCTGCTCGCTGCGCAGCCTTTCCAGGAGCTGCTGCACGGGCAGCGTCTCCGGTACGAGCAGCGGCGGCACGACGATCCGGCCGACGGGCACGCGCATGCGCTCGTGCGCGGCGACGGCGAGCGCATCCTTGAGGTGCACCATGCCGACGATCTCGTCGATGCGCTCCCGGTAGACGGGGAAGCGCGAGAGACCGGTGGCCCGGGTGAGGTTGAGGACGTCGGCCGCGGTCGCGGACGACTGGAGGGAGCTGACCTTCACGCGCGGCGTCATCACGTGCTGCGCGGTGAGGTGTCCGAGGGACAGGGTCCGTACGAACAGGTCGGCGGTGTCCTGCTCCAGCGTCCCGGCGCGTGCCGAGTGCCGGGCCAGGGAGACGAGTTCGCCGGGTGTGCGTGCCGAGGCGAGCTCGTCCGTCGGTTCGACGCCCAGAGCCCGTACGAGGCGGTTGGCAACGGAGTTGAGGAGGGAGATCACCGGCCGGAACACGGTCGAGAAGCGGTACTGCGGGCCGGCCACGAAGCGGGCGACCTGGAGCGGCTTGGAGACCGCCCAGTTCTTCGGCACGAGCTCGCCGATCACCATCTGCACGGCGGAGGCCGCCAGCATGCCGATGACGACGCTGATGCCGGAGACGGCGCCCGCCGGTATCCCGGTGGCGGTCAGCGGCCCGTCGAGGAGCGCCGCCAGCGCGGGCTCGGCGAGCATGCCGACGACGAGGGAGGTGAGGGTGATGCCGAGTTGGGTGCCGGAGAGCTGGAAGGACAGCTCGCGCAGGGACTTCACGACCGTACCGGCTCGTTTGTCGCCCGCCGCGGCGGCGCGTTCGGCTTCGGGCCGCTCCACCGTGACGAGGCCGAACTCGGCCGCCACGAAGAAGCCGTTGGCGAGGATCAGGAGGAATGCTGCGGCAAGCAGCAGAATCGGGATGGTCATGCCGCCGCCTCAAGAGGAGCAGTGGGAGCTTGAGGTGAGGGGGCGGCGCAGGTACTGCCGGACGATCCGTCCATTGCTGGAGGGAGTCACTCCTTGGGTCGAAGGTGCGACCCCGCGGGCCACGAGGGCCGTACTGAGCGGGGTGGGGCGCACTTGGCGCCCCACCCCACAGAGTAAACAAGACTGCCCGTGCGGCGGCAGGGGCTCAGCCGGTGAGTATCCGTACGCCGGGACCCGGGACCGGCGCGGAGGATCCGGTCAGTCGCTGTGCGTGCCCCGCGCCTCGACGAGGGCGCGCAGGGCGCGGGCGTCGCGGATGGCCTGCTCCTTGGCGATGCCGGGCTGGATGCCGAGGGCGGGCAGGCTGGTGCCGTCACTGAGGTCCAGGAACACCCAGGCGTCGCCGGGGCGCAGGTTGACCTTCAGGATCTCGGCCCATTCCAGTCGCCGCTTCGTCGTGAGGTTCACCACGGTGACGCCGGATTCCTCGGCGACGACCTTGGGGCGGCTGAGCAGCAGCAGGACGGCGAAGAGGAGCGCGCCGGTGAAGATGAAGCTGAGCCGCTCCCCCGGGCTGAGCATCTCCAGCATCAGGCCGACCGCCGAGACCACGGCGAACAGCGCCACCCCCACGGTCAGCAGGACCGCCCGGGTGCGGTTCGGCCGGAAGGTGACCGGGAGGACGGGGAGTTCGGGCTGCGACACGGCGGACGGCATCCTTCTGCGTACGTGTAAAGAGGCGGGGCCGGAAAAGGCGGAGGGGCGCGGGCGTCAGAGCCGGCAGGCGTGGATGGCCGTGGTGAGGATGGCGCGCGCGCCCAGCTCGTACAGGTCGTCCATGATCCGCTGGGCTTCCTTGGCGGCGACCATGGAGCGGACCGCGACCCAGCCCTCGTGGTGCAGCGGGGAGATCGTCGGGGACTCCAGGCCGGGCGTCAGGGCGACGGCCTTCTCCAGGTGCTCCACCCGGCAGTCGTAGTCCATCATCACGTACGAACGGGCCACCAGGACGCCCTGGAGGCGGCGCAGGAACTGCTGGACCTTGGGGTCGTCCGCGTCGGCGCCGGTGCGGCGGATGACGACGGCCTCGGACTTCATGATGGGCTCGCCGATGACTTCCAGGCCCGCGTTGCGCAGCGAGGTCCCGGTCTCGACGACGTCCGCGATGATCTGGGCGACGCCCAGCTCGATGGCGGTCTCGACGGCGCCGTCCAGGTGGACGACGGAGGCGTCGATGCCCTCGTCGGCGAGGTGCTTGGCAACGATGCCCTCGTAGGAGGTGGCGACCGTCATGCCGGTGAAGTCCTGCACGCCGGTCGCGGTGCCCGGGCGGGTGGCGTAGCGGAACGTGGAGCGGGCGAAGCCGAGCTGGAGGATCTCCTCGGCGTTCGCCCCGGAGTCCAGGAGCAGGTCACGGCCGGTGATGCCGATGTCGAGCTTGCCGGAGCTCACGTAGATCGCGATGTCCCGGGGGCGGAGGTAGAAGAACTCGACCTCGTTCTCCGGGTCGACCAGGACGAGCTCCTTGGACTCCTTGCGCTGCTGGTAGCCGGCCTCATGGAGCATCGCCGACGCAGGTCCGGAGAGGGAGCCCTTGTTCGGGATGGCGATGCGCAGCATGAGGTCAGCTTCCTTTGGTGCGAAGGGAATTGCGGAGCGGTGGGAAGTCGTGCTCAGAGGTGGGCGTAGACGTCGTCGAGCGAGATCCCGCGGGCGACCATCATCACCTGGACGTGGTACAGCAGCTGCGAGATCTCCTCGGCGGCGGCTTCCTTGCCCTCGTACTCGGCGGCCATCCAGACTTCGGCGGCCTCCTCGACGACCTTCTTGCCGATGGCATGGACGCCCTTGTCCACCAGCTCGGCGGTGCGGGAGGTGGTGGGGTCGCCGTTGGCGGCCTTGAGCTGGAGCTCGGAGAAGAGCTCTTCGAAAGTCTTGTTGGCCATGATGGTCCTTAGGGTACGGGGTGCCGGTCCGGCACTCAGCGCCAGGGTTCGGCGACCGTGCGCAGCGTGGTCGCGGTGGCGACGGCGGCGGTGACGGCCTCGTGGCCCTTGTCCTCGACGGAGCCGACGAGTCCGGCCCGGTCGAGGGCCTGCTCCTCGGTGTCGCAGGTCAGCACGCCGAAGCCGATGGGGACGCCGGTGTCGACGGAGACCTGGGTGAGGCCCAGCGTGACCCCCTGGCACACGTACTCGAAGTGGGGGGTACCGCCGCGGATGACGACCCCGAGGGCGACGATCGCGTCGTAGCCGCGGCCCGCGAGGACCTTGGCGACGACGGGGAGCTCGAAGCTGCCGGGGACCCTGAGCAGGGTGGGCTCGTCGATGCCCAGCTCGTGCAGGGCGCGCAGGGCGCCGTCGACGAGTCCGTCCATGATCTTTTCGTGCCACTGGGCCGCGATCACCGCCACCCGCAGGTCGCTGCAGTTCTTCACGCTCAGTTCGGGTGCGCCCTTGCCGCTCACGTCTGTTCTCTCCTCTGTGATGTGGTTACTGATTGCCGCAGGTGGGGGCGGCGGCGCCGTCCAGCCAGGGCAGGTCGTGGCCCATCCGGTCCCGCTTGGTGCGCAGGTACCGCAGGTTGTGCTCACTCGCTTGCACGGGCATGACCTCGCGTCCGCTGACGGTGAGTCCGTGTCGTACCAGCGCGGTGATTTTGTCCGGGTTGTTCGTCATCAAACGCACACTGTGCACGCCGAGGTCGGTGAGCATCTGTGCGCCTGCGCCGTAGTCGCGGGCGTCCGCGGGCAGGCCCAGTTCGAGGTTGGCGTCGAGGGTGTCGACGCCGCGCTCCTGGAGTTCGTACGCGCGCAGCTTGGACAGCAGGCCGATGCCGCGGCCCTCGTGGCCGCGCAGGTAGACCACGACGCCGCGGCCGGCCTCGGTGACGCGGCGCATGGAGGCGTCGAGCTGGGGGCCGCAGTCGCAGCGCAGCGAGTGGAAGATGTCGCCCGTGAGGCACTCGGAGTGCAGCCGGACCAGGACGTCCTCGCCGTCGCCGATCCCGCCGTGGACGAGGGCGACGTGTTCGACGCCGTCGGTCGCGCGGTAGCCGTACGCGGTGAAGTCGCCGAGGGAGGTGGGGAGGTGGACCTCCGCCTCGCGCCGGACGAGGGGCGCGGGGGGCGCCACCGCCACGGGGGCCTCGGTGGCGCGGCGGTAGGCGATCAGGTCCTCGATGGAGATGATCGTCAGGCCGTGCTTGCGGGCGAAGGGGATCAGCTCGGGCAGCCGCAGCATCACGCCGTGCTCGTCCGCGATCTCCACGATGGCGCCGGCCGGGCGCAGCCCCGCGAGGCGGGCCAGGTCGACGGCCGCCTCGGTGTGGCCGTTGCGGACCAGGACGCCGCCGGGGCGGGCGCGCAGCGGGAAGATGTGGCCCGGACGTACGAAGTCGCCGGGGGTGCTGTCGCCGGAGGCCAGCAGCCGCAGCGTGGCGGCGCGGTCGGAGGCGGAGATTCCGGTGGTGACGCCGTGTGCGGCGGACGCGTCGACGGAGACGGTGAAGGCGGTCTGCATGGACTCGGTGTTGTGCTCGACCATCTGCGGCAGGGCAAGGCGTTCGAGCTCCGGGCCCTCCATGGGGGCGCAGATCAGGCCGCGGCACTCGCTCATCATGAACGCGACGATCTCGGGAGTGATCAGTTCGGCGGCGACGATCAGGTCGCCCTCGTTCTCCCGGTCCTCGTCGTCGACGACGACGATCGGGCGGCCGGCCGCGATGTCGCGGACCGCCTGCTCGACGGGGTCGAGTGCGAGGACCTGGCCGTCGTGGAGGTCGTCGGTCACCGGTGCCTCCCGGCTGTCGTACGGGGCGGGGGTCAGGGCGGTGGTCATGCCGTGGCTCCTTCGAGGGCGGGCGCGGTGGCGGCAGCGGCGCGCGAGCGCAGCCACCAGTCCCGCATCCCCCACAGGACGAGGGCGAGGTAGATGACGTAGACGAAACCGGAGAAGGCGAGTCCGCTGGAGAAGGCCAGCGGGACGCCGACGAGGTCGACCAGCAGCCAGGCGAACCAGAACTCGACCAGGCCGCGGGCCTGAGCCACCATCGCGGCGAGCGTGCCGACGAAGATGTAGGCGTCGGCCCACGGACTCCAGGACAGCGACGGGAAGAGCGTGAACAGGCCGCCGACGGCGAGGGTGCCGAGGGCCGCGCCGCCGAGCAGCATTCCGCGCTCGCGCCAGGTGGCGAAGCGGACGGCGATCGTCCCGTCCTGCGCCTGCTGCTTGCCGCGCTGCCACTGCCGCCAGCCCCACACCGCGACGCCGATGACCAGCAGCTGCTTGCCGACGCCGCCGCCGAGGTGCACGGAGGCGTACGCGGCGACCAGGATGACGCCGGACAGGAGCTGGGCGGGCCAGCTCCATATGGAGCGCCGCCAGCCGAGCGCGAGGGCCAGCAGGCCCATGCTGTTGCCGACCATGTCGGACCACAGGATGTGCTGGCCGAAGGCCGTGAAGGCTTCGGAGTTGAGCCAGGACAAGGCGCTCACTTCACGGTCTCCTTGGAGTCGGTACGGGCGCCGAGCAGCCGCTCGACGTACTTGGCGAGCACGTCCACTTCGAGGTTGACCGGGTCGCCGGGCTGCTTGATGCCGAGCGTGGTCAGCGCGAGGGTGGTGGGGATGAGGCTGATGGTGAAGTGGTCGTCGCCCGCGTCGACCACGGTGAGGCTGACGCCGTCGACCGTGATGGAGCCCTTCTCGACGACGTACCGGGCGAGCCCGTCCGGCAGGGCGACCTTGACGATCTCCCAGTGCTCGGAGGGCGTGCGCGCGACGATGGTGCCGGTGCCGTCGACGTGTCCCTGGACGAGGTGGCCGCCGAGCCGTCCGCCGAGCGCCATCGGGCGCTCCAGGTTGACGCGGGAGCCGACGGCGAGGGCGCCGAGGCTGGAGCGGTTCAGCGTCTCGGCCATCACGTCGGCGGTGAACTCGCCGTCGGAGGTGTCGACGACGGTGAGGCAGACGCCGTTGACGGCGATCGAGTCGCCGTGCTTGGCGTCCTCGGTGACGAGGGGGCCGCGCAGGCGGAAGCGGGAGGAGTCGCCGAGGTTCTCGACGGCGGTGATCTCACCCAGTTCTTCGACGATTCCGGTGAACACGCTCAGCGCTCCTT
The DNA here is from genome assembly GCF_053610825.1 of Streptomyces sp. NPDC054863. NCBI lineage: Bacteria > Bacillati > Actinomycetota > Actinomycetes > Kitasatosporales > Streptomycetaceae > Streptomyces > Streptomyces sp. NPDC054863. The sequence goes on from NZ_JBSGZD010000051.1 coordinate 24,061, forward strand.
CGAGGGGGCAGTGGTGGGGACGGCAGCGGTGGGGACGGCAGCTCTAGGGACAGCACTGATGCGGAGGTCGGGGCCGATGCGGACCGTCTCGGTCACATCGAGGCGCAACGCGTCCGCGAGCGTGGTGATTCCTGCGTCGGCGAGGGCGGCGGGGCCCGCGCCGAGGAGTACGGGGGCGAGGTAGCCGACGACCTTGTCGACGGCTCCCGCGGCGACGAACGCGCCCGCGAGGGTGGGTCCGCCTTCGAGCAGCACGGAGCGGATGCCGCGTGCGTACAACTCGGCGAGCAGGGCGGGGATGTCGAGTCCCGCGCCGGTGCGGGGCAGCCGCAGGACGTCGGGGAGGTCGGTCTTCGCGTCCTCGGCGACCGCGATCAGCGTCGGCGCCGCGTCGTCCAGGACCCGGGCGCCGGGCGTGACGGTGGCGTGGGTGTCGACGACGACGCGCAGCGGCTGCACCGCGCCCTCGATGCCGCGTACGGCCAGGTGCGGGTCGTCCGCGCGGAGCGTTCCCGAGCCGACCACGACCGCGTCGGACTCGGCGCGCAGCCGGTGCACGTCGGCGCGGGACCCGGCCGAGGAGATCCAGCGGCTGGTGCCGTCGGCTGCGGCGATGCGGCCGTCGAGGGTGGCCGCGTACTTCCACAGGACGTACGGACGGTGCAGTCGTACGGAGGTGAGCCAGGCGGCGTTCCCGGCGGCTGCCTCGGCTTCGAGGAGGCCCTGCTCGACCTGGAAGCCGGCGGCGCGGAGGGTGTCCGCTCCGCCGGTGGCCTGCGGGTTCGGGTCTGCGACGGCGTAGACGACGCGGGTGATGCCGGCGTCGGCCAGGGCCTGGGCGCAGGGGCCGGTGCGACCGGTGTGGTTGCAGGGCTCCAGGGTGACGTAGGCGGTGCCGCCCCTGGCCCGGTCCCCGGCGTCCCGCAGGGCGTGGACCTCGGCGTGCGGGCCGCCGGCCCGCTGGTGGAAGCCCTCGCCGACGACGGTGCCCGAGGCGTCGGTGATGACGCATCCGACGACCGGATTGGGGCTGGTGGCGCCGAGTGCGCGTGCTGCGAGCTCCACGGCTCGGCGCATCGCGGTCTCATCGGCTGCGGCGGTTGCCACCGGGTCCTCCTGCCTCTTCGGGCACGGACTCCGGGGCTGTCGATGACGACAGATGAAGCGGGTGACATCACGGGTACGTCAACGGCGACGCCGGGCCGGAAAAGAGGGCTCTGCCCGGGAAACCCGGAACGAACCCGCCGACGGCGGCGTACCGAAAAAGAGACCTGTGACGGCCCGCCGCGCACTGCCTCCCATCCGGACTTTCACCGTCGGTCCAGGAATTACACCTGGTCAACCGGTCACTGGAGGTGACCGGGTCGCGGACTATAACCGCCGGTTCGGAATTACACCGACCCCGGAGTGCGCTGCTGCTGGTACACGGCCAGTGTGCCACGACTGATCGGCGGCGCGCCCTGACGGACTTGTGGGGTGACTCACAGACAGGTGCGAGGCCGTCACGTTCAGGGACACGGGGCACACCCGGGGGACATGTGGGGCGAGTCACACCCAATGGTCCAGACCTATTGACGCGCTGGTCTAGTCCTCTTAACGTCTGCGTCACTCCCAGGAGACAGCCCGCCGGGTGTGCGCACGCCCCGGGCACGCAACACGGACCCATCCCCGTACCGTCGTGTGACGCTGAGCCTCCCCAGGAGGACCTGACGTGCTGTCCCCCACCAGATCCACCCGATCCACCGGATCCCCCCGGTCCCGCGCCCCCGGCTCCCGGCTCTCCCTGCTCGCCGCGGGCACCGCCGCCACCGCTCTCGCCGCACTCCTCGCCGGCACGCTCTCCGCCCACGCCGCCCCGGCCGCGGCCCCCGCCGCCGTGGACAACGAGTCCTGTCGACCCGACGGGCTCCACAAGACACCCGGCGTCGACGTCCCGTACTGCTCGGTCTACGACGCCGAGGGCCGCGAGAAGATGGGCGCCGACCACCAGCGCCGGGTCATCGGCTACTTCACCGGCTGGCGCACCGGCAAGGACGGTCTGCCCTCCTACCTGGCGTCCGACATCCCCTGGGACAAGGTCACCCACCTCAACTACGCGTTCGGGCACATCGACGGCTCCAACAAGCTGTCCGTCGGTGCGGACGGCGAGAAGAACGCCGCCACCGGGATGACCTGGCCCGGGGTCGCGGGCGCCGAGATGGACCCCGCACTCCCCTACAAGGGCCATTTCAACCTGCTGAACAAGTTCAAGAAGCAGCACCCGGACGTCAAGACCCTCGTGTCCGTGGGCGGCTGGGCCGAGACCGGCGGCTACTTCGGCGAGGACGGCAAGCGCGTCGGCTCCGGCGGGTTCTACACGATGGCCACCCACGCCGACGGCTCGGTGAACCAGGCCGGCATCAACACCTTCGCCGACTCGGCCGTCTCCTTCATCAAGAAGTACGGATTCAACGGCGTCGACATCGACTACGAGTACCCGACGTCGATGAAGGACGCGGGCCACCCGGCCGACTTCGGGATCTCCAACGCCCGGCGCGGCGGCCTGGTCAAGGGCTACGCGGCGCTGATGAAGAGCCTGCGCGAGAAGCTCGACGCGGCGGGCGCCGCCGACGGCAAGCACTACCTGCTGACCGTCGCGGCCCCCTCGTCCGGCTATCTGCTGCGCGGCATGGAGACCTTCCAGGTCCAGAAGTACCTGGACTACGTCAACATCATGTCCTACGACCTGCACGGCGCCTGGAACGAGCACGTCGGCCCGAACGCCTCGCTCTTCGACAACGGCAAGGACGGCGAACTCGCCGGAGCCAATGTCTACGGCAGCGCGCAGTACGGCGGAATCGGCTACCTGAACACCGACTGGGCGTACCACTACTTCCGTGGCTCCATGCCCGCGGGACGCATCAACGTGGGCCTGCCGTACTACACGCGCGGCCACAAGAACGTGCAGGGCGGCACCGACGGGCTGTGGGGCAAGGCCGCGGCCACCAGTTGCCCGGCCGGATCGGGGCTGACGAAGTGCGGTGACGGCGCCGTCGGCATCGACAACCTCTGGCACGACAAGGACGACAACGGCAAGGAGTCCCCGGCGGGCTCCAACCCGATGTGGCACGCGAAGAACCTGGAGAAGGGGATCGTCGGCGACTACGTCTCGAAGTACGGCTTCCCCGCCGACACCAGGCTGACCGGCGCCTACGTCCGCAAGTACGACTCCTCGCTGGTCGCGCCGTGGCTCTGGAACGCCGACAAGAAGGTCTTCCTGTCGACGGAGGACGAGCAGTCGATCGGCGCCAAGGCCGACTACGTGGTGGACCGGGGCATCGGCGGCACGATGATCTGGGAACTGGCCGGCGACTACGGCTGGAACGCGGCCAAGGGCCAGTACGAGACCGGCTCCACGCTGACCTCCCTGATGTACGACAGGTTCAAGGCGGCGAAGCCGTACGGCGCGTCCGTCTCGAACAAGGCGCTGCCGAAGAAGGCCGTAGACATCGGCGTGGAGTTCGGCGACTTCAAGCTCGGCGACTCCAACTACCCGATCACCCCGAAGCTGAAGATCACCAACCACACGAAGACGTCCCTGCCGGGCGGCACGGAGTTCCAGTTCGACTACTCGACGGCGGCCCCGGCCAACGCGTCCGACCAGTCGGGCTTCGGCACCAAGGTGATCAGCAGCGACCACACCGGCAGCAACGTCGGGGGCCTGAAGGGCGACTTCCACCGGGCCTCGCTGAAGCTTCCCGCGTGGCAGGCGCTGGCACCGGGCGCTTCGGTCGAGCTGTCGTTCAACTACTACCTGCCGGTCTCCACGCCGTGGAACTGGACGGTGAACATCGGCGGTACGTCGTACGCGCTCGCCGGTGACCTGGCGCGCGGCACCGAGACCGTCGAGCCCGGATCGGGACCGGGCCCCGGCCCCGATCCGACGCCGACCCCCGGCGCGTGCACCGCGCCCGCGTACGTCGCGGACAAGGCGTACGGCGGTGGCGTGAGCGTTTCCCACAAGGGGCACCAGTGGAAGGCCAAGTGGTGGACGCAGGGCGCCGAGCCCGGCACCACCGGTGAATGGGGCGTCTGGCAGGACCTCGGTACCTGCTGAACCCGCTGACGTCCCCCGCCCGCCTCTTCGCCCCGGCTGTCAGCCCGCCGGGGCGAAGAGTTCGTCCTGGGCCGCTTCCCTGGCGATGAGCAGGGCGCCGTCCAGCACCGCGCCGCCGCCGAGCGCCCCGGCCCGTACCTCGGTGTGCAGCGGGGAGAGCTGAGCGAGCCGTGCCTCGACCCGGTCGGCCAGGACCTTGCCGCCGGCCAGACCCATCTCGCCGCCGAGCACCACGCAGCCCGGGTCGAGGACCGCCACGACGGAGGCCGCGCCCAGTGCCAGGCGCTCCGCGAGGGCGTCGAGGAAGGGCTCGGCCCGCTCGCCCGCCTCCAGTGCGCCGGCGATGGCCGCCGCCCCGTCGCTCGCTCCGGGCAGACCGTGCGCCTGCGCGAGCGCGCGGACAGCCGCGTCTCCCACGAGGGAGTGGAAACCCCCGTCGCAACCGGTCGCCGAGGGCAGCCCTCGCGTCCCGGGAACCGGCAGGAACCCGATCTCGCCCGCGCCGCCGGACGCCCCTCTGCGCACCTTGCCGTCCAGTACGACGGCTGCCCCCACGCCCTTGCCCAGCCACAGGAAGACGAAGGTCTCGTGCGCGCGGGCGGCGCCGAGCCGCTGTTCGGCGACGGCCGCGAGGTTGGTCTCGTTCTCCACGAGGACGGCGGCGGGCAGCCGTTCCTGCAGTACGGCGATGAGTCTGCGGTGCCAGGCGGGCAGGCCCGAGGAGTCGCGCAGTTCCCCGGTCGCCGGGTCGATGAGGCCGGGGGCGCCGATGCCGACGGTGTGCAGGGCGGTGGCCCCGGCCCCCCGTGCGGTGCGTTCCAGCAGGGCGACGGCCGCTTCCGCCGCCTGCTCGGTGGGTACGTCCTCCCCCATCGCCAGGGTCGCCTCGGCGAGGGTGCGGCCGAGGAGGTCGGCGACGCCGACGGCGACGCTGTCGGTCCTGACGTCCAGGGCGGCCAGGTACGCGCGTGCGGCGACGATCCCGTACACCCGCGCGTTGGGCCCGCGGCGCTCGGCGCCGCTCTCGCCGACGACGGCGATCAGGCCCTCGCCCTGGAGGCGTTCGACGAGGTCGGCGACGGAGGGACGGGAGAGTCCGGTGAGGGTCTTGAGCTGTCCTGCGGTCAACGGGCCCTCCTCCTGGAGCAGTTGCAGGGCACGCCGGTCGTTGATGGCGCGGGCGGTGCTCGGGGAGGCGGGCATGAGCCAGATCCTTCCAGATCTATTTATCAGGCAGGCTTCCTGATAGTTTACGGCGCGACACGGAGCTTCAGGGACTCGGCCGGGCACCCGGTCAGGGCGTGAGAGGGAGACATGGAATTCGGTACGGAACGGCTGAAGCGGGCGAGGTACGCCGTCGCGGCCGTCTTCTGTGTCCACGGCGCGGTGACCGGCAGCTTCGCCACCCGCATCCCGTGGATCCAGGACCACACCTCGATCAGCGCGGGCCAGCTCGGTCTCGCCCTCGCCTTCCCGGCGATCGGTGCGTCCCTGACCATGCCCCTCGCGGGGGCGATCAGCCACCGGTTCGGCGCCCGCAACGCCCTGCGCGGCCTCCTCGCCCTGTGGACGCTGGCGCTGATCCTGCCCGCGCTGGCGCCGAACATCTGGACACTGTGCGCGGCCCTGGCCGTGTACGGCGCGAGCGCGGGCATGTCGGACGTGGCGATGAACGCGCTGGGCGTGGAGGTCGAGAACCGGCTCGGCAAGTCGATCATGTCCGGGCTGCACGGCATGTGGAGCGTGGGCGCGCTGATCGGTTCGGCCGGCGGCACGCTCGCCGCGCACCTGGGCAGCGACGCCCGGCTGCACCACCTGCTCGCGGCGCTGGTGCTGACCGCCGCGGGGCTGGCCGCCTGCCAGGGAGTACTGGATCTGCAGAGCGCACCGGAGGCCCAGGCTCCGCCGCGCTTCACGCTGCCGCCGAAGTCGGCGGTCGTGATCGGTGCGGTCGGCTTCTGCGCCGTCTTCGCGGAGGGCTCGGGGCTGGACTGGTCGGCGGTCTACCTGCGGGACGTACTGGGCACCGACCCGGGTCTCGCGGCGGCGTCCACGACGGCGTTCGCGCTGACCATGGCGGTGGCGCGGCTCGCGGGCGACAAGGTCGTGGACCGGTTCGGACCGGTCCTGACCGTGCGCGTCGGCGGGGTGCTGGCGACCGTCGGCGGGCTGCTGGTGGCGCTGGCTCCGGGCGTGTGGGTGGCGATGACCGGGTTCGCGCTGATGGGGCTCGGGATCGCCGTGGTCGTACCGCTGGCCTTCGCGGCGGCCGGACGCAGCGGGCCCAATCCCAGCCAGGCCATCGCGGGCGTCGCCACGATCACCTACACCTCGGGGCTGCTCGCGCCGTCGGCGATCGGGGCGGTCGCGGACGTGACGTCGCTGGTGGTCTCGTTCGGGCTGGTGACGCTGCTGGCGTTCGGGCTCGTGGTCGGGGCCCAGGTGCTGCGCGGGGCGGGCCGGGAGGCCGCGCCGAAGGAGGCGGCGGGGACGCCGTCGGGCGGGAAGTAGCGAGAAGCCGGGGGAAGCAGGGGACGCCGTCGGGCGGGCAGTGGGCAGTCCTTTTCAGCCATAGCATTTGGTGCGATCAATTCGATCGATTCGGATCACTTGCAGAGCTGTACAGAGCTGAACGGGAGCACCCATGGGCCTCGGCGTCCGCTGGACCTTGCACGGTGACGGGCGCACTCCCGCGCCCGGAGCCGTCGTCCGACCCGACGAGCGGCTGTCGTGGCCGCGCACGGCGGGGCTGGGTGCGCAGCATGTGGTGGCGATGTTCGGGGCGAGCTTCGTCGCCCCGGTGCTGATGGGCCTGGACCCCAACCTCGCCATCATGATGTCGGGTGTCGCGACCGTCATCTTCCTGCTCGCGACCAAGGGCAAGGTGCCCTCCTACCTGGGCTGTTCGCTGTCCTTCGTGGGTGTGGCCGCCGCGATCCGGGCGACCGGCGGCGACAGTGCCACGGTCACCGGCGCGGTGCTCGTGGTGGGCGCCGTGCTGTTCCTGGCGGGGCTCGCCGTGCAGAAGTTCGGGGCGCGGATCATCCATGCGGCGATGCCGCCGGTGGTGACCGGAGCGGTCGTCATGCTGATCGGCTTCAACCTGGCACCGGTCACCGCCTCCACGTACTGGCCGCAGGACCAGTGGACGGCGCTGCTGGTGATGCTGTTCACCGGATTGGCCGTGGTGGCACTGCGCGGTTTCCTCTCACGCATCGCGATCTTCCTCGGGCTGATCTTCGGATACGGGATCTCATGGGTCTTCGACCAGGTCTTCGGGAAGATCAACTCGACGATGGGCGGCGGTGCGGCCGTGGATCACTGGCGGCTGGATCTGTCCGGTGTGGCCAAGGCCGACTGGATCGGGCTGCCGTCCTTCCACGCGCCGAGCTTCGAGTGGTCGGCGATCCTGGTCGCCCTGCCCGTCGTGATCGCTCTCGTCGCGGAGAACGCGGGGCACGTGAAGGCCGTCGGCGAGATGACCGGCGACAACCTCGACGACAAGCTGGGCACCGCGATCGCGGCGGACGGCGCGGCCTCGATGCTGTCGACCGCTGTCGGCGGGCCGCCCAACACGACGTACTCCGAGAACATCGGCGTCATGGCCGCTACCCGCGTCTACTCGACGGCGGCCTACTGGGCGGCGGCCTTCTTCGCCCTGCTGTTCGGCCTCTGCCCGAAGTTCGGGGCGGTCGTGGCGGCGATTCCGGGTGGGGTGCTGGGCGGAATCACGGTGATCCTGTACGGCATGATCGGGCTGCTCGGCGCGCAGATCTGGATCAACGCGAAGGTGGACCTGCGCAATCCGCTGAACCTGGTGCCGGCGGCGGCGGGGATCATCATCGGGGTCGGCGGGGTCAGCCTGAAGTTCACCGACAGCTTCGAGCTGAGCGGGATCGCACTGGGGACGATCGTGGTGATCACCGGGTATCACGTACTGCGGGCCTTGGCGCCGGCGCACATGAGGAAGAGCGAGCCGTTGCTGGACGAGGGGACGTCGTCGTACGACACGGAGGGCGAGTCGGAGCGACGCTGATCCTGCCCAGCCCCCTTGGGCAGCGGGGCCGCCCCCGGGGGGGCAGTGGGGTCTCCCCCTCGCCTCACCCCGTGCACGGACTGCGTCCGCGCTGCCTCAAACGCCGGACGGGCTGGGAGGGTCACCCGTTCGCCAGCTCCACCGCGTAGTCCGGTGTGAAGCTGCCCGCCGAGCCCTTGCAGCCGTCCGATTCGCCCGGGAGTTTGACCCAGAGGTAGGCGTCGATGCGGGCCTCTCCCGTGCGGGTGGTCGGCGGGCGGCCCAGGGCGCGGCCCGACGGGTCGCACCACTGGCCCGCCGCCGGTGCGCCGTTGCCGTTGCGGCTGGTGTCGATGACCGCGCCCAGGGAGGACGGGCCGCCGAGGGCGGAGAGGACCCGGCGGGCGTACGAGGCCTCGTCGGCGGTGCGGTGGAAGTTCGACACGTTGGTGAAGATGCCGTCGCTGCTGGTCGCCGCGTTGGCCTGACGGAGGTAGCCCGCCATCTTCGAGGGGGCGTGCCAGCCGGAGTGCCCCGCGTCGAAGTAGACGCGGGCGTTCGGGTTGGCCGCGTGGATGGCCTTGCCGGCCCGGGAGAGCGCGGCGAAGCGGTTGGCCCGCTGGCCGTCGTTCAGACAGTCGGTCTGGGCTATCGAGTCGGGTTCGAGGATGACGATCGCGTCTCCCTTGCCGAGCCCGGACGCGAAGCTGCGTATCCAGGAGTCGTACGCGTCGAAGTCCGGCGCGCCGCCCTGCGAGGCGCCGCCGCAGTCCCGCTCCGGGATCGCGTACGGGACGACGACCGGGACCCGGCCCGCCGCCGCGGCTCCGGACGTCACCGCGCGGACCTTGCTCGCGATGGTGCTCGGGTTGTACTCGGCGAACCAGACGGCGGCCGGCTGTGCGGCGATCTTCGACTGGATGAGCGACTGCCGCGGGTCTCCCCGGTTGGCCCGTACCCAGTCCAGCACCTGTGACTCCGGGTGCAGGTAGAGGCTGCCGGAGACCGGTGCGCTCTGGTGCCGGGGCGGCTGCTTCTTCTTCGGCGCCGGCTTCTTGGCCGCCGGCTTCTTCGTCGCCGTGGCGGTGGGCGACGGTGAGGCGGTGGTCGGTGACGGGCTGGGCACCGCGGGGAGCGGTGGCATCACCGGCGCCTTCGTCACTTCCGGGGCCGCGGTGGTGCGCTCCCGCTCCCCCTCGCCCGAGGTCGCGGACACGACTCCGCTGACCGTGCCGACGGCGACGACCGCCGAGGCGAGGACGGCCATGGCGCCGCGGAGGGACGCAGCGTTCACACGCTTGTCACCCCTGGCGGGATTCCGGCCGCGCCGCGCCGCCCGTCCGGAGCCCGTGCCGGCACCGACCAGCTGGGCCGTGCCGTCTCCGCCGCCCGTGCTTCCGGCGCTCGCAACGCTCGTGGCGCTGCTGTCCTCGCTCTTGCCGCGCCGGACTTCGGCGCGGTCCTTCCGGCGTTGGCCTGGTATGCCTGACACCGTGGCTCTCCCCCCACTCTCCCCCCGGTACCGGGGGCTAGCCGTTCCCTCGTTCTGGGGAAGCCCCGGCCCGGCTGCATCGCGCAAAGCCTATGACTGGGACGCTGCCCCCATGGCACAGATCGAGCACTTCGCAGTTCAGAGGGACCGTACACGGCTCTCCGCGCTGCTCACCCCACGGTCGGCCGTGGACGGCGTCGTGCACCGGATGCGTACGGTGCACTCCGGATGGCACCCGGCCGACGGGGTCGCGGTCTTCAACCGGGTCTATCTGTCGGTGACCGAGGAGATCGGCCGGCAGATCGAAGGCGGTCGCTTTCCCGATCCCCACGCCGCGGCCACGCTGGACGTGCTGTTCGCGGAACGTTATCTGTCGGCCGTGGAATCCGCCGCCGCGGGCCGCCGTACTCCTGCCTGCTGGCGCCCGCTGTTCCAGTACCGGCGCCATCCGGGCGTGCGTCCGCTGCAGTTCGCGCTCGCGGGGATCAACGCGCACATCGGGCACGACCTGGCCCTGGCCGTGGTCGACACCTGTGCGGTGCTGGGGTGCGCGCCCGGCGACGTGGAGGCGGAGTTCGACCGGGTCGGGGACGCGCTGGTCGCTCTGGAGGAGCGGATCAGGGAGGAGCTGATGCCGGGACCCGACCTGCTGGAGATCGCCGACCCGCTGACGCACCTGGTGGGGACGTGGAGCCTGGAGCGGGCCAGGGACGCGGCCTGGTCGGCGGCCCGGGTGCTGTGGGGACTGCGCGAACTCCCCGAACTTGCGGAGGAGTTCGCGCACCAGATGGACGCGGGGGTGGGACTGGTGGGGCGCTGCCTGCTCACCCCGCTGCGCTGAGCCCCACCCCGCTGCGCCGGTCCCCACCCCGCTGTGCGACGGAGCGGATCAGTCCTCGGGAAGCTCCACCGGGGCGATGTCCTCGTAGACGTCGCCCGGCCCCGGGTTGGTGGTGTCCGTGGCGCCGCCGAAGTGGTGCATGACGCCCCAGACCGCGTTCAGCGCGGTCTGGATCGCGCCCTCCGCCCAGCCGGCCGTCCACGAGATGTCGTCGCCCGCGAGGAAGATGCCGCGCTTGTCCTCGGGGAGGCTGTCCTGCATGAAGTGGGTGAACAGACGGCGCTGGTAGCGGTAGTGGCCGGGCAGGTTCGCCTTGAAGGCGCCCATGAAGTACGGCTCGTTCTCCCAGGAGACGGTCACCGGGTTGCCGATGATGTGCTTCCGGATGTCGACCTTCGGGTAGATCTCGCCGAGCGACTTGAGCATGACCTCCATCCGCTCCTGCGCGGACAGCGGCAGCCACTTGAGGCTGTCGTCGCACCAGGTGTACGAGAGGCAGATCGTGGCGGGCCTGTCCGGGCCGTCGTCCAGGAGGTACGTACCCCGGGTCATGCGGTCCGTCAACGTCATCGACATGACGTCACGGCCCGTCTCCTCGTCCTTGTCCAGCCAGAACGGCCGGTCCACCGGCACGAAGAGCTTGCTGGACTCCATGTAGTGGGTGCGCTCCATCGCCGTCCAGTGGTCGATGGGGAAGAGCGTGTCGTCGCACTCGATCTTCGACAGGAGCAGCCAGGACTGGGCGGTGAAGATCGCCGCAGGGAACGTACGGATGTCGCCGGACGAGTCCGTGACGGTGATCCGGTTGCCCGCGGTGCGGTGCAGCCGGGTCACGGCGGGCTTCGGGTCGCCGTCGTGCAGCGACTTCAGCGAGGTGCCGAGGGGCCAGTGCACGAGCTTCTGCGGCTCGCGCTCCCACAGCCGCATCGGGAGCTGCTGGCTGCCGCCGACGATGCCGCGGTGGTGGTCGTCGGCCTCGGTGTAGACGACCCGGAGGATTTCGAGGATCGAGTTCGGGAAGTCGGTGTCCCAGCCGCCCGTACCGAAGCCGACCTGGCCGAAGATCTCGCGGTGCCGGAAGGACTTGAAGGACTCCGACTCGCAGAGGAAGCCGTAGAAGGTCTGGTTGTCGAGCTTCTCGACGAGCGAGGCCCAGATCTCGCGGATGCGCGGCACGTCGCGCTCGCGCATCGCCTGGTTCATGTCGGAGAAGTCGGCGCCCTCTTCGAGGCAGGCGTTCCAGGCGGCGGCGACGTCGCGGTAGACCTGCGGGAGGTCCTCGACGGTCTCCGCGTAGTGGGACTCGCCCTTGAGGTCGACGACCGTGGAGGGGGTCCCCGGGGCGAGCGGGTTGGGGAACGGCCGGGTGGTGAGGCCCACCAGGTCGATGTAGTGCTGGAGGGCGGTCGACGACGGCGGGAAGCGCATCGCGCCCATCTCCGCGGTCAGCCCCTCGGTGCTGGGCCCTTCGAAGCCGACGGTGCGCAGCCGGCCGCCGATCTGGTCGGCCTCGTAGACGACGGGCTTGAGGCCCATCTTCATGAGTTCGTACGCGGCCACGACGCCGGACAGTCCGCCGCCGATCACGGCGACCTCGGTGCCGTGCTCGGCCGCGGGTATCTGCCCGAGGCCCGCCGGGTGGGCGAGGAAGTCGTCGTACGCGTACGGGAAGTCCGGTCCGAACATGGTGATCGGCGGCTGCGCGTCGGTGTGCTGGACGGCGGTGGGCACCGTGGACGTCATGGGGTACGGACTCCTTGCGGGACGGAACGGGGAAGAAGGGGCGGGGGCGGCAGGGCCGGTCAGGCCAGCGAGCCGTACAGCCCCGGGCGGCGGTCGCGCAGGTACGGGTTGGTCTCGCGGGAGCTGCGCAGCAGTACGGGGTCCACCTCGCCCACGACGAGCTCCTCGGCGCGTCCGGCGCAGACCCGGGTGGCGCCGTCGGGGCTCGCGAGGCAGCTCAGCCCGACGAACTCGAAGGCGTCCTCGCCCTCGCCCTCGGGGCCGGTCCGGTTGACGTACGCGACGTACATCTGGTTCTCGAAGGCGCGCACCGGGACGAGCGACTCGGCGACGAACTGGAAGGGGTGCATCTGGGCGGTCGGCACCAGGAGGAGGTCGGTGCCCGCGAGGGCGTGGGCGCGGACGTTCTCCGGGAACTCCACGTCGTAGCAGATCATCAGGCCGACCCGCAGGCCACCCAACTCGGCCTGGATCACAGGCTGTTCGCCGGGGGTGAAGCACTTCTGCTCGAAGCCGCCGAAGAGGTGGGTCTTGCGGTAGTTGGCGAGGCGGGTGCCGGTGGCGTCGATCAGCTGGGCAGAGTTGAAGACCTGTGCGCCGTCGCGCTCCGGGTAGCCGTAGACGACGGCGAGGCCGTGCCGTGCGGCGATGTCGGCCACCGCGTCGGCCCCCTCGCCGTCGGCGCTCTCGGCGAGCCGGTGGACGTCCTCGCCGATGGCGTAACCCGTCAGGAACATCTCCGACGTGACCAGCAGCGAGGCCCCGGCGGCGGCGGCCCGGCCCGCGGCCTCGTCGAGGACCGTGAGGTTCGCTGCCACGGAGCCGGGTCGCCCGGAGCTCTGGAGCAGGGCGATGCGCAGCGGCTGCGCGGGCGGGGACGACGGCATGGCGGACCTCGGGCGGGTGGGGAGGGTGGGGTGAGGGACCTAATGACGGTACGGTCCGGCGTTCACCCGGGACAAGGCACGAGCGTTGCGGACCGACCGTTGATCCGTTGCGCGGACAGGGGGGTCGGCGGCGATTCGTTGCGTACGGGGCGAGGGGGTGCGGACGGGTCCGCACGGGCCCTCCGGGGTGTGCGGTGGAAAGTCGTGCGCGGGTGCCCCCTCCGGCGCGCGGTGGAGGGCCTCTCCGCCGGGCGGCGGAGGCGGGAGGGTCCCCAGGGGCGATGCGGGGTTCCGGGGGTCGGCGAAAGAGTGGTGCTCGTCGGGAAACACCGCTCCCGGCCTCGCAGGACTCCCACGAAGGGCTTCGCCATGACGACCCGTATCACCCTCACCCGCAGGACCCGCCTCGCGGCCCTCGCCGCGGCTCTCCTGGTCACGGCCGGGGCGGCGGGCACCGCGACCGCCTCCGGGGCCACTGGGACTTCTGGAGCTTCCGAGGCTTCCAGGGCTACTGGGGCTACTGGGGCTTCCGCGGCACGTGAGGCCGCCGCCCTCACCGGGAAGGCCAACCTGGACCGGCCCGGGCACGAGATCACCTTCAGTTTCGACGCGCACCTGGCGCCCGACGTCAGCCCCGAGGAGGCGAAGGGCACCTTCACCATCAGCCACCGCTTCCCCGGAGCCGAGGAGACCCAGTGGGCGAACGTCACGGTGGACTGCCTGGTGACGGGCGGCAAGGTCGCGATCGTCAGCGGCACCGTGGAGAAGAGCAACATCAAGGGGCAGCGCGGCAAGCGGGTCGGCATCACCGTCGACGACCGCCCCGAGGGCGACCGGCTGGGCTACAGCTGGCTGCTGGACGGCACGATCAAGGAGCAGCCGCGCGGACTGCGCAAGTGCCTGGGCTCGGTGCCGATCGAGAAGGTGGACGCGAAGACGGGCGACTTCGCGGTACTGCCGCTGGAACTGCCGTCACGCTAGGCTGGCGACCCCGACGAGAACCGCCGCAGCAGCGGCGAGAGCACCAGCACCGACTTCGTCCGCTCCACGAACGGCTCCCCCGCGATCCGCTCCAGGACC
>NZ_JBSGZD010000052.1:0-38056 GCF_053610825.1 Streptomyces sp. NPDC054863
CGCCGCACCCTCACCCAGCCGACCGGCTACGCCCTGCACCCGTGGGCCGACCTGAAGCCGCCCGGCACCCCGGCCTCGCTCACCACTCCCACCACTCCCGCCACCGCCCCCACCACTGCCCCCGCTCTCGACGCTCTCACCGCTCTCGACGGAAGGACCTTCCACCATGCGAGTCCCGGAAGCGCGGGGTGAGCGGCGATGATTCTCCACCTGCACTTCGCAGAGCCGTCGTCCGACGCCACGTACCGCCAACTCATCGACATGCTGGGCGAGTTCACACCGGTGGTGCAGGCGCTGCCGCCGGACGCGGCGCTCGCCGACGTGTCCGGGAGCGTGCGGTACTTCGACCGCGACGCCGCCGGGCTCGCGGCCCTGATCCGGATGCGCGCCGCCGCGATGTTCGACGTCGACGTGACGATCGGCATCGGCCCCAGCCCGCTGCTCGCCCAGCTGGTCGCCCACCGCGGAGCCCCCGGCGCCGTCCGCGCCCTCCCCGACGATCCCCGGGCCATCACCGCGTTCCTCACCGGGCTGCCCGCCGCCGCGCTGCCCGGGGTCGGTCCGGCGACGGCCCGTACCCTGGCCTCCTACGGCCTGGCCACCGCCGACCAGATCGCCGCCACCCCGCTGCTCACGCTCCAGCGCATCCTGGGAACGGCCGCCGGACGGCAGCTCCACCAGCGCGCGGCCGGTATCGACCCCACCCCGGTCGTCGCCGGAGCCCCGCCCCGTACGTTCAGCGCCGAGCACCGCTTCGTACGCGACGAACTCGACCCCGACCGGCAGCGCGGCGCCCTGACCCATCTCGCCGAACGCCTCGGCACCCGGCTCCGCGGCGACCGGCAGGTCTGCCACTCGCTGACCCTGACCGTCCAGTACGCCGACCGCTCGACGACCACCCGCAGCCGCGCCCTGCCCGAACCCAGCGCACACAGCCCCCAACTCCGTGCGACAGCACACGCGTTGCACACGTCGCTCGGACTCCAGCGGGCCCGGGTCCGCTTCCTCACCCTGCGCGCCGCGGATCTGTGCGACGCCCGTTCGGCGTCCCGGCAGCTGACCTTCGGGCCCGATGACGACAAGGCGCGCCGCATCGAGGCCGCGGCCGACCGGGCCAGGGCCCGCTTCGGCCCGGGCGCGGTGCGGCCCGCCAGCACCGCCGGGCTGCCGTGACGAGGACTCCTCGGCATCGCGACTCCTGGGGATCCAGGCCACCCCGCACGCCGGCATTTACTTGAAAGTTCAAGTCAAGTAGGGTGTCCGGCATGAGTCAGAGCGGCCCGCCCCGGCCGGACACCGCCCCGCCGTTCCCCGCCACGCGGGCAGCGTCGAATTCGGCATGCGCCGATCCGCAGGGGCCGCCCGGCAGGTCGGACCGCACATGACGGCGCGCAGGATGCGACCCCGGGACGCCGCCGTGCGCACGGCCCTGCTCGCCCTCGTCCTCCTCTTCCTCGTTCCGCTGTTCGGTGTCGAAGGGCCGACGGGTTCCGCATCCGCCGGGTCCACGGCCGACCGCAGCGCGACTGCCCTCACCTCCACCCCTCGGGCCGACTCCCCCGACGAAGAACGCGGCTGCCACGAGGGACAGCCGGGAGCGCCCAGCGGAGCCGTGGCACCGTGCCCCGAGCAACCGGGGTCGCACGTTCCCAAGGCGACGACCGCACCGCCCGGTCCGCAGGACGACGCCCTGGCCTATTCCGGTACGTCGCCCCCGGACACCACATCGGTCGACCTGTACAGAATCCAGATCATCCGAACCTAGGCGGGTCCTCTCCACCCGCAATCGCCGACGAGCCGAACAGGGCCGGTCGGCACCACTGTGCTGCGCTTCCCCCGCAGCCTCCACGTACAGGAGAGACACCATGTCCGTTTCCACCAGCACGCACACCGCTTCACGGAGCGACGCCACCTCCCTTTCCGCACCTGCGCGGTCCGGCAGTGACCTCGGGCTCCTGCTGCTGCGCTGGGCGGTCGGCCTGACGATGGCCGCCCACGGAAGCCAGAAGCTCTTCGGCTGGTTCGACGGCGGCGGCCTCGACGGCACCGCGGGATTCTTCGCGGGCAGCGGCTACGCGGCCCCGCAGACCATGGCACTGGTCGCCGGGCTCACCGAGACCCTGGCCGGTCTCGGCCTCGTCATCGGCTTCCTCACCCCGCTCGCCGGGGCGGGCATCGTGGGCATCATGCTCAATGCCATCGCCGTGAAGTGGGGCAGCGGATTCTTCAACCCCACCGGCATCGAGTACGACCTGCTGCTGCTCGTCGCCGCCGCGAGCCTGGCACTGGCCGGACCCGGCAGGTTCGCCGTCGACCGGCTCCTGCCCGTACTCCGCACGCACCGCCTCACCCACGGCATCGCCGCCGTGGCACTCGGCGCCGCCACGGCCGGCATCGTCCTGGTGACCGTCCGCGGCTGACGCCCCCACGAGACCGAGGGCCCTTCCCCGCTCCAACCGGCGCGGGGCAGGGCCCTCGGAACAACCGTCGGCGCGCCGCCCCTTGCCGGGCACCGAGAGCGGTGAGCACGGCGCCCGGTACGGGCGGTCCACGCTGCCGTTCGTACGGTCGTGGTGCCGGCCGTGGTGGATCTGGCCGCGCCGGTGCCCGTTCTGGCGGCGGCCGGACCTTCGCGGTCAGCGCCCCGGCGGGCCCCCTGCGTCATCCTTGCGTCATCCCTCGCATCATCCCCTGCGGAAGGCTGAGCGCCGAGCCCGCGTGCACCGTGATGCGTACGGGCTTGAACTCCGTTGCATCCAGCGGGAGTTGCCCCGTGCCCGAACCGCGTGCATAGCGCGGGTGGGCGCCGCCGCTGAGCTGGAGGCGGACACGGTGCCCGGCGGCGAAGCGGTACGCGGTGGAACTCATCGCGACAGTCGCCGCCGACGGGACGTCCCCCGCGGTACGGAGCGAGGTGATGCCGTCGCAGACGTTGACGGAACGGCCCGCCGGGTCCACGTCGCAGAGACGGGCGAAGACGTCGGCGTACCCGGTGTCGGTGGAGATCCGGAGCTGCGCGAAGACCGGGCCGAGGACCTCCAGGGGTTCGATCAGCGGCGGGCCGGTGAAAGTGAGGACGTCGTCGCGCGCCTCCAGGGCGGTGTTGTCGCGGGCACCGGCGGCCGGGGAGATCAGGGGCCCTCCGACGGACGGGGTGGGATCGGCCGGGTCGTAGCGGAGGGAGGCGACGGGGTCGTCGTCCGTGGGCGCCTGCTGGATGAGGTGCCCGTCGGAAGCCGGGAACCACGGGGCGCCGGGGGCACCGGGGGCACCGGACAGGCCCGACCCGCCGGACCCACCGAACCCGCCGAACCCGCCTGACCCGCCTGACCCGCCTGACCCGCCTGACCCGCCTGCTGCACCTTCCGCACCGGACACACCTTCCGCACCGGGCGCACCTTGCGCACCGAACGCACCCCCCAGTCCCCCCGGCCACTCCTCAAGGTCCCGCCACTCGCCCTTCCCCTCCCCTTCGCCCCCGCCGACGTGCACGCGTACCGCCGTGGGCCGCAGCCCGGACGGGTCGTCGTACAGGTGGGCGCGCAGCCAGGCCAGCGTCTCCGCGAACACCTCGGACCAGCCCTGCTGGAGTGCGGTCGTGTGCGTCCAGGGGCCGACGAGCAGCGCCGTCTCGCAACCTGCCGCGCGCAGCCTTTCGTACTGCTGGAGGGTCTGGTCGGCCAGAGTGTCGTGCCACCCGGTGACCAGACTGGTGGGTACGGTCGCCCGGTCGGCCGCTGCGGCGAGCGAAGCCCCTTGCCAGTAGGGGTCGTCGGGGTCCGGGTGGGCCAGCATGCCGTCCAACCAGGGCAGTTCGCCAAGAGTGGATTCGTACGCCCCGCGCAGCGGCCGGGCGGCAACGATCCGGCCGAGGTGGCGCTTGAGACGGATCATCGCCTTCATGAGAGCTCGGGTGCCCTGGTGCTGGTACGCGACGCCCGCGCCGCCGACGAGCGAGTACTCCAACTGGAGCGCCCCGGTGGCGCCGTCGGTGGCGGGCGCGTGGAAGAGGGCGTGCGGGTCGTGCAGGCCGACCTGGACCGCCATGGCCTTGAGCTCGGGCGGGGGATCGAGGGCGAGGGCCCACTGGACGTAGCCGAGGTAGCTGGGACCGACGGTGCCCAACTTGCCGTTGAACCACGGCTGTTGGCGGAGCCAGGCGACAGCGGCCTGCCCGTCGGCGGGCTCGTTTCGCCAGTAGTGGAAGCTTCCGCCCGAGCCGCCGGTGCCGCGGCAGCTCTGCAGGACGACGTGGAAGCCTTGTTCGGCGAAGAGGATCCCGTACAGGGGCGACCAGGGGATGCCCCTCCCGTAGGGCGAGCGGACGAGGAGAGTGGGAAAGTCACCCAAGTCGCCCTCGCCGCGCGGGAAGTAGTGATCGGTGATCAGCACACTGCCGTCGGCCCCCGGCACCTCCAGCCCTGGCCGCCACCCGACGTCGTACCGCTTCGCCGGCAGCTTGCGCCAGGTCGCCCGCATCAGCCGGGAGGACAGGGGCGGCTTGGCGGCCGACGCGGCCCATCCACTCCCGTCGAGCCCCTTCGCACCGCCCGCCACCTCACGTTCGTTCTGCATCGCGGTTCCCCTCTCGCTATTCTCGTACGTTGTACGAGAATAGCGGATGCTTGGATGGAACCCCGCCGGACCCCCACCGGACCCCGCCCGTACACCCGAGAAACGAGACGACCATGCCCCGCGGCGACAACCCAGCCCCCGCAGCCGTCGACCCGCAGGAACTCTGGCTCGGCACCGGAACCACCCGGTCCGGCAGGGGCCGCAAGCCCGCCTTCACCCGCGAGGCAATCACCGCCTCGGCGGTCGCCCTCGCGGACGCGGAGGGGCTGGACGCGGTCACGATGCGGCGGGTGGCCGCCGAGGTCGGGGCGGGGGTCATGTCCCTCTACAGCTACGCCCCCGACAAGGAGACCCTGCTGGAGCTGATGGTCGACCACGTCAGCGCCGAACTCGCACCGGCCACGGCCGCGTCCCCGCTCACCGGCGACTGGCGCGCCGACCTCAAGTCCGTCGCCCGCATCCAGCGCGCCCAGATGCTGCGCCACAGCTGGCTGCCGACCGCGCTGTCCACCCGCCGCTCACTCGGCCCGAACGCCTTGGCCTTCCTGGAGCACGCGCTGGCCGCCCTGCGCCCCACCGGACTGGACGGCGCCGCGAAGCTGGAGGTCTTCAGCCAACTGACCGGCTTCGTCTCCGGCTACGTCGGCCACGAGATCACCCAGGCAACGGCGGCCCACCACCCCGACCGCACCGCCGCCGAGATCCGCTACCTCACCGCCGTCGCCACCGACGGCCGGCACCCGGAACTCGCCGAAGCGCTCGCGGCCCCGCCGCGCCCCCTCTCCCCGGACGCGATGTTCACCCGCTTCCTGGACCGCCTGGTGGACGGCCTCGACACGGACTGAGCCCCGGCCCCCAAGCCCCTGCCCTGTCCCTGTCCCTGTCCCTGTCCCTGTCCCTGTCCCTGCCCCCGCCGCCGCATCCGTGCCCGGGCTCACGTCACGGGCACGAGTTCGGGCAGGGTGAGGGCCGAATGGGCCGGTCGCCCCTCCGCGGAGGCGGAGGGCATGGCGCTGAGATTGCGCAGCATGTCGTTGCGCTGTTCCAGGGCACGGGCGGTGGCCGGGAAGAGCGCGGCATCGCCCTTGCCGACCTGGTCCTGATTCAGCGTCACGAACTCGCGGGTGTGGTGTTCGTAGGCGGCGAAGCCGGTGGCGTGGTCCCGGTCCGCCAGGGAAGCGGCGAGCATGTACGCGCCGACGAGCGCGAGGCTGGAGCCCTGTCCTGTGAGGAACGAGGGGGCGTACGCGGCGTCGCCCACCAGCGCAACCCTGCCGCTGGACCAGCGGGGCATGCGGATCTGGCTGACCACGTCGAAGAACAGGTCGTCCGCGTCACGCAGGGCGGCGAGCATCCCCGGGACCTCCCATCCCGCGTCGGCGAAGACCGCGGCGACCAGGTCCCGTTGGGCCTGCGGGTTCCGGAACACGTCGAGCGGCGGTTCCGGGCGGGCGAAGTTCAAGAAGGCGTGCACGTCGTCGTTGTCCCCGACGGCGTAGAGCGCCGCGGCCCTTCCCGGGGTGTTCCAGATCGTGGTCTCGTGGGAGAGCCCGAAGGTGTTGCGCATGGTGAACCCGGCGAAGCAGTGGCCGAGATACCGGTGGAACTGCTCTTCGGGGCCGAACAGGAACTCACGCGTACGTGAATGCAGGCCGTCCGCGCCGAACACCTTGTCGAACGTACGCCTGCCGCCCCCGCGGAAGGTGACGTCGACGCCGTGGCCGGACTGGTCGAGGGAGTCGATGGAATCGTCGAACAAGAACTCCACGTCGTCACGGACCGCCGCGTGGAGAGCGCGGGTCAGATCCCCGCGCCGTACCTCCAGATCCTGTCCCGGAACACCACCGGTGACGGTGTGCGGGTCGACCGAGACCACCTCGCCGCCGTCCCCGTCGAGGAAGGTCAACCGGCGCAGGTCGATGTGCGCGTCCCGCAGCCGCGGCAGGATTCCCATCCTCCGAACGACCTCAAGTGCGGTGCCGCGTACGTCGATGGGATATCCACCGTCGCGAAGTGTGCGTGCCTTCTCGACCACCGTGACCGCGAATCCGTGGCGGTTCAGCCAGAACGCGAGGGCGGGCCCCGCGATGCCGGCCCCGGATATGAGGACCTTGCGCTTCGGCGCGGTACGAGGGACCGTCAACAGATCGGTGCGATTCATTCCTTGACTCCTTTGCTCATGGTGCGGACGACAAGCAGGGAGAGCGCCGTAACGGCGCCGGCGATGACGAATCCGGTGGCGAAGGCGGATTCGGCCGGGACCTTCGACCCGGCGGGGGTCCCGGCGGTGAGGAGGGCGCCGCTGAGCTGCACGCCCACGGCGAAGCCGATCACGCGAGTCACCAGGACCAGGCTGGTGGCGATTCCGGTGTCACTTCGATCGACGGACGTGGCGGTGCTGGTCACCATCGCGGTGACGCACAGGCCGTTGGCGAGCGCGATCAGCAACTTGCCGACGACGAGGTGCCAGACCTCCGAGTGCACGGCCGCCAGGGCGATCAGGGCGGTGGTCATGAGGACGACTCCGGAGGTGACCACGGCACGCGGGCCGTACCGCCGCACCCCTATCCCGCTGACCGGCCCGGCAAGCGACGCGGCCACGGCGCCGGGCAGCAGGAAGAAGCCGATCTCGGTGGCACTGGCCCCGAATCCGTACCCGTCGCCGGACACCGCGAACAACTGCGGGAGGAGGTGGACCGTCACCGAGGCACCGACGCAGACCACGAACGTCAGCACGCACGACTTCCACACCGCGGGCCGTGCCAGCATGCGCAGATCGACCATCGGAGAGGCCGCGCGGCGCTCCACGGCGATCCATCCGGACGCGAAGGCGGCCAGCAGTACGAGAAGGGCGCCGAGTGCGAGCGGCTGCGCTCCGATGACGGGCGCCAGCTTCAGCACGAGCATCAGCGTGATCAGCGTTCCGCTCAGCAGAACCAGGCCGGGCCAGTCGACCCCGGCGCCGTCCGACCGGCCCTGAGGGTCCTTCGGCATCAGCCCGTTCACCAGCAGGGTCGCCCCGATGACCCCGAGCGTCGGCAGCGCGAACATCCAGTGCCGGGACAGCCCTTCGGCCACGGGCCCTGCCAACAGCGTTCCCGCCATCCCGCCCCCGACGAACAACCCGCTGACCACCCCGATGGCCACCTTCGACTCTCCTGCGGGGAGGTGGTTGCGCACCAGGATGAACGACAGCGGCAGCGCGCCCACCATCGCCCCCTGCAGTACCTGACCGAGCAGCAGCACCGGCAGGTTCGGCGCCAGGGCGGACACCAGCCCACCGGCCGAGACCACCGCCATCAGCGGGACCAGGACCCGTTTCCCGCCGTACCGGTCGCCGAACCTGCCGGCCACCGGTGTGACGAGCGCGCCGGTGATGAGGAGCACGATGCTGAGTAACGCCCCTTCGGCGGGACTCATGTCCAGCTCGCGCTGGAGGAGCGGGAGCGTCGGCGTCACCACCGACTCCAGGGCACCGGTGGCGACTGCCAGCAGGCCGAGGGCTCCGACAGCGGCCTTCCCGATGCGGGCCGGGGGAGCCAGAGTTGCGGTCATGAACGTCCTTTCCGCCAGTGCCGGGCGAGCAAGGGGATCGGCCGTACGCGCTGCACTGCGCGTACGGCACCTGCCGAACCACTACTGCACTACACCGTGCAGTGTAGTTCGGTTAGGATGTGCCCATGCCGACCACGAAGACACCCACGAAGACACTGCGCGAGGGGTCCGCGCAGAAGCGGGCCGCCATCCTCTCGGCGGCCCGGGAACTGTTCCTCACCGACGGCTTCGACCGGTCCAGCGTCGACGCGGTCGCCACCCGCGCCGAGGTGTCCAAGCGGACGGTCTACGACTACTTCGGCGACAAGCAGACGCTGCTGCAGGCAGTCGTCGACGCCGTCGGCCAGTCACTGATCACCACGATCCGGCGCACCCTCGACGACACCTTCACCGGCGTCATCGAGGACGCCGACCTGGAGGACGCCCTGATCACGTTCTCGATGCGCATCGCGACCGACATGCTCGGCTCGGCGGAGTACGCGACGCTGCAACGACTGGTCAAGGCGGAATCCGGCAACCTGCCGCACCAGGGCTACAACCCCATGGCCGACACCCCCGACGAGGCGATCGCCGAGCGGTTCGCCGCCCTCGCCGCGGCCGGACTGCTCGAAGTGCCCGACCCGCGCCTCGCGGCCGACCAGTTCATCGCGCTGACCTTCGGCGTCGCGCTGGACAGGCTCGGTTCCGCGAACGCCGCGGAGGACACCCGCGTCCGGCCACTCGTCGTCGAGGGAGTACGGACCTTCCTCCGCGCATACCGAACCAGGTAGGACCGGGTCCGCCCGGTCGCCCGGCCGGCTGTCCGACCGGTCGCCCAGCCGATTGCAGACCCAATTCCGGAAGTCAGTCCCTCTGAGTCCCTCTCGGCCCCGTCTCATCCTTCGGGACACCCTTTGACCTGCGGCGATACGAAAGGGACTGAAGGAGGGACCGAGAGGGACCGAGAGACCGAGAGCAGGCTGCCGGAGAATCGGTCAACCGTTCCCCAACTCCCCCCGAAGGCGCGCTACTTCTCCCAGACCGAGACGTGCGTGCCGCTCTCGCTCGTGAACGGCTCCCCCGCCCATCCCGCCCAGCGGTCGCGCAGCCGCATGCCGGCGAGCCGGGCCATCAGGTCGAGTTCGGCGGGCCAGACGTACCGGAAGGGGATCGAGCGGTACGAGCCGCGGCCCTCGACGACCTCGATGTAGTTCGAGCTCATCGACTGGGTGGCGACGTCGTAGTGGTCGAACGCCCAGCGGGTGGGGGTGACTTGCATGGGTACGGCGTCCTGTCCCGGCGGCAGCAGCCGCAGCTCCGGGACTCCGACCTCGATGACGAAGGTGCCGCCGGGGGCGAGGTGGTCGGCGGCGTTGCGGAAGCAGGCGACCTGCTCGTCCTGCGTGGTGAGGTTCATGATGGTGTTGAAGACGAGGTAGGCGAGGGAGAAGCTCCCCCGCCCCTCCGTCTCGGTGGTCGCGAAGTCGCCGATCGTCACGCCGAGCGCGTCGCCGCCCGGCTTCTCGCGGAGCTTCTGCACCATGGCGCGGGACATGTCGATGCCGCGGACGGGTACGCCGCGGCGGGCGAGCGGGAGGGCGATGCGCCCGGTGCCGATGCCGAATTCGAGGGCGGGGCCGCCTGCGGCGAGTTCGGCGAGGAGGCCGACCGCGGGCTCGACCGCCTCCGGGCCGAACATGCGGGACGAGGGGTCGTCGTAGGTGGCTGCGACCGATGCTCCGAAGTAGCCGTCTTCCGGTGAGTCCATCGCCGGACCGTACTGCGCGCCACGAACCCGGCGCACCTCCTTTTCGCCGCCCCCGACCGATGCGCTCACTGCGGACGGGGCGGGTAACTCCCCCCGTACATCGGCAGTTTGCCGCTCTCACCCCTGGCCGGCCGCCGCACCCGCACGGAAGCGCTCACGGCACCCATGGCAACGGAAGCGCTCACGGCAGCCACGGCACCGGACAACGGGCCGGCTCAGCCACCCGCACCTCTCACACCCAGGTGTACGTCTCGTCCGTGACGGCCTCCAGCACCGCATCGGCAACGGCCGCCCGGGGACCGGCGAGAGCCGCGAGGGTGGGACCGAGGGGGCGAGAGCCGCGAGGGCGGGACCGAGGGAGGGTGGAAAGATCGGCAGGGCAGCACACTCACGGTGGTCGACCCACTCCACCACCCCCAACTCGCGCTCGCCACCGGGTAGTTCGTCGTACTCCTCCGATGCGAGCGCGGCGCGGACGGCGGACGTGACGTGGAATCGGTGGATGAGGTGAAGCTTGCGCGGGGGCGGGGCGTAGTGGGTGGAGGTGGAACGGTCACGGCGGATGAGCGCCACTTCCCTCCCGCAGAACACCAGGGCACCGACACGGACCTTGAGCCGCGAGAAGGCGGGATCGGGGCCGGGATCGCAATCGGGGCCAGGGCCGGAATCGGAATCGGACTGGTCCGGAGTGCGCGTCATGCGGCCAGTATCGCCTTGTGCTGCGCCCGGCCGGCCCGCTGCGGCGAGGGTGCCGTGAGCGGGTCGCCCACGCTTCGGCTCAGTGGTCGGCGGTCTCCTGTGTGCCGACGGTGTCCAGCAGTCCCGGGATGCCCAGCAGCGTCGGGAGGGTACGCATGTCGTCGAACACGATTGCACCCGCTCCCTCCAGCCGCGCGGCGCGGCTGAGGCCTCCGCAGTAACCGAAGGCGCGCATTCCGGCTGCGCGGGCGGCCTGGACCCCGTACGGACTGTCCTCGACGACCACGCACCGCTCGGGGGCCACCCCCAGCGAACGGGCCGCGTGCAGGAAGAGGTCGGGGGCGGGCTTGCCCCGGGGGACGTCGGTGGCGCTGAAGATGCGGTCGTCCGTGAAGTGGCGTGCCAGGGAGGTGAGTCCGAAGCTGCGGCGGATGTCCTGGTGCCGGCCGTTGGACGCGACACAGAAGGGGGTGGCGGAGCGGGTGAGACGGTCGAGGATCCCGTCGATGCCGTCGACCGCGGTCAGTTCCGCCGCGAACGCCTCCTCATAGAGGTGTTCGTACGGTTGCCGCCAACCCTCCTCAAGGGTGCGGCCCAGACGTTCTGCGATGGCGGCGGTGTACACCTCGTCCGAGGAGCCGACGAACTTCTCCATGATCTCGGCCTCGGTGAACGCACAACCCAGATCGGCTGTGATCATCGCGTCGACCTTCACACAGATGCGCTCGCTGTCGACCAGGACACCGTCACAATCGAAGATCACAAGCTCGATGGGGCTTACGACACCAGCCGGAGCAGTCATGCCAGGAAGGGTAGACGGCAGCCTCGCGCGGCCCCTGGGCAGGGGCGGCGGCGGCAGGCACGGCGCCCAGGTCCTACTGGCCGGGCCGGTTCCCTGCGCTGGGACGTTCCCTGCGCTGGGCCGGTTCCCCGCGCTGGGACGTTGCCTGCGCTGGGACGTTGCCCGCGCTGGGACGTTGCCTGCGCTGGGACGTTCCCCGCGCTGGGACACCGAATGCACCTGCCTGGCCTGCGGCGCCGGCGCGGCCGTCCGCGGCGGCGAACTGTCGGACCGCTTGCGTGAGCAGTTGCTCGCCGAACACGGCCGGGCCATCCTGCACGTGAGCCCGTCCGCCAGGAGCGCCCCGGTCATGCAGGTGCTGCGGGCCGAACTCGGCCTCGGCCTGACCGCCGCCAGGACCGCACTGCACCGCATCCGTTTCGGGGCGTACACGGGCACCCTCGCCGAGGCGGAACTCCTGGCCCGGCACCTGAGCCTCGGGCATGGACGCCGTCGCACGCTCGCGCGCATGAGCCATGACCGACGCGCCGCCGCAACTGCCGCTCCCTGCGCTGCCGCTCCCTGCGCTGCGAGACTGAGTCCATGGCCGACCGCACGCCGGACAGCACGCCCGACCCCACACCAGCCGGCGCTCCCCACGACGCCCCAGCCGGCACACCGCCCGCCCCCACCCACTGGTCCCCCGACCCCCGCGCCCTCCACGGCCGCATCGCCCTCGTCGCCGGGGCCACCCGCGGGGCCGGGCGCGGCATCGCCGCCGCGCTCGGCGAGGCCGGTGCGACCGTCATCTGTACGGGGCGTACGAGCCGCTCCCCCACCGCCACGACCCGCTCGGACTACGACCGGCCGTCGGAGACGATCGAGGAGACCGCCGAGCTGGTGACCCGGCTCGGCGGCACCGGGGTCGCCGTTCCCGTCGACCATCTGGACAGCGGACAGGTGCAGGACCTCGCCTCGTACGTCCGTGCCGCGCACGGCCGGCTCGATGTGCTCGTCAACGACATCTGGGGCGGCGAAGTCCTCAAGGGCGGCCCGGCCGACTGGAACACCCCGATCTGGGAACACGACCTCGACGACGGGCTGCGGATCGTCCGACTCGCCGTGCACACACACCTGATCACCTCCCACCACCTCCTCCCGCTGCTCGTCGCCCAACCCGGCGGGCTCCTCGTCGAAGTCACCGACGGCACCGCCGATGACAACGCCTCGCGCTACCGCATCTCCGTCTTCTACGACCTTGCCAAGACCGCGGTGAACCGGCTGGCCTTCTCCCAGGGCCACGAGCTCGCCCCGTACGGTGCGAGCGCCGTCGCCGTCACGCCCGGCTGGCTGCGTTCGGAGATGATGCTCGCCAACTATGGGGTGACGGAGGGCAATTGGCGCTCCGCGCTGGAGCCGGGCCCCGGGCGTCCCACCGCCCCCCCCGGGTTCGCCCACTCCGAATCGCCGCGCTACGTGGGCCGGGCCGTGGCCGCGATGGCAGCCGACCCGGCCCGTTCCCGCTGGAACCAGCGCTCCGTCAGCTCCGCGGAGCTGGCCCGGGAGTACGGCTTCACCGATGTGGACGGGACCCGCCCCGACAGCTGGGGCGAGTGACCGCTTCGGAACGCGTCAGCGCTTGGGCTGGTTGAGGGTGCCGAGTGATTTGACGTGGCCGACGGCCTTGAAGCCCCAGTCGAGCAGGGCGCGGGCCTCGCGGTAGACGGTGAGGCCGTTACCCGTCTGCGGGTTGAGGACGGTGACGATCAGGGTCCGGTTTCCCCGGCGGGCGGCGGCGATGAGGGTGTTGCCCGCCTTGCTGGTGTAGCCGTTCTTGATGCCGACCAGGCCGGGGTAGCGGCCGACGCCGCTGGCACCGGTGAGCAGCCGGTTGGTGTTCTGGATGGGGTACGAGGAGGTGTGGCTGCCGTCCGCGCGGGTGCCGCTGGGGAAGCGGGAGTTCGCGGTCCGCGCGTACTGCGCGAACTGGGAGTTCTTCAGCCCGGCCCGCCCGAAGAGTGCCAGGTCGTACGCGGTGGAGTACTGGCCGGGCGCGTCGTAGCCGTCCGCGTTGACGACCCGGGTGTTGCGGGCGCCGAGCGCGCGGGCCTTGGCCTGCATCTGCGTGACGCTGGACTTCCAGCCGCCGTTCATGGCGGCCAGGACGTGCACGGCGTCGTTGCCGGAGCGCAGGAACGTGCCGCGCCACAGGTCGGCCGCCCGGTAGGTCCGGCCGGCCTTCACACCGACGAGGCTGCTGCCGCTGCCCACGCCCGCCAGGTCCTTCTTGCTGACCTTGCGGAGGGCCTTGCCGGGAACGCGGTCCAGCGCGGCCAGCGCGAACAGTGCCTTGAGGGTGCTCGCGGGAGGCAGTTTCCAGTGCGGATTGTGGGCGGCGATCACGGCACCGGTCTTCGCGTCCGCGACGATCCAGGCGCGCGCGGACACCTTCTTGCCCAGGGCGGCCCGGCCCGGGGCACCGGCCAGGGGTGCGGTGGTGGCGGACGCGGACGCGGGGGTGGCGAGTAACGCGGGGGACGCGGGCAGGAGGAGCAGTACGGCTACTGCTCCAGTGACGACTCGACAGGATGCTGCGGCAGAGGCAGATGTGACGGTCATTCAGTAACAATAAGGAGGGGACACCCGGAGAGACGCTCTGAATTGAGCCAACCGGGTGGCCCGGGCCCGTCACGCACGGTCAGCCGCTGCCAGGGGTTCGGGAGTCGTTGTACGTACGGCGTTGACACCCACGGCATCACCGCTCCAGCCGCCGGTTCTCACGGCGTCGAAGCGCCGCCGCCGCGCTTCGCCGAACGCACCCGTCCCGCATGCGCGGCACCGGCCACAGAGTTCGTGAACCGCGTGTCCTCCCGGGCGCTCCACCCGTTCGTCCAGGTCCCGGTCCACGTCCCCGTGAACGCCACCGGCAACACGGTCAACGTGATCGGCGCCCTGAACCCGGCCTTCGGCAACGAGTCGTCGCACAGCTGACTTGTCCCGGCACAGCCGACATGGCCAGTAGCGCCGATCCGGTCGATACGGCCGACGGCGGAGGGCCTCCCGGAATCCACCGGGAGACCCTCCGCGCATGTCCGCGGCCTCACGCGTCCTCGACGACCTCGGTGTCGAAGAAGCAGAAGTGGCCCTTGATAGAGGCGACTTCGGGCTTCGGATCCTGGTACGCCCACACCAGATCGGCCCCGCCGGGCACCGACCAGTACACGGCGTCACCCTTGAAAGGACAGTGGGTGGAGGTGTCCGACGCTGTCAGGTGCTCGGTACGGACGTCCTCGGGCCGCAGGTAGTAGCGGACCGGCAGCCCGGTCTCGTGCAGCAGAAGCGGCCGGCGGCTCTCGGCGAGCAACTGCCCGTCCCGCACGACCCGTACATGCGTCGTCCCCGGCTCCACGGTGATGTGGTGGCCCTTGCTTCCCTTGCCCGTGCTGTGAGATGTCATGTGGGATTCAGCGCCGGACACTCCCGGTTTCTTCCCCTCCCAGGAAGACAACGGCGTCCATGCCGTCCCGGTCGGCCTCGTTCATCGTGAGGTGGGACATGGGCACGGGGTCCGGCAGGGCGCTCGGGTGCAGGTGGGCCGCGACGAAGGCGTAGCGGTCTCCGACGGCGGACGCCGAGACGAGGGCGCCGGCGCTCCACCAGCGCAGTTCCGTACCCCCGAAGTCCATGACGGACCGGTTGCGCTGGAGGTGGATGTTGTGCGCGAAGACCAGGCACGGCCCGCGCCCGGCCTCGGACGCCGCCAGGGCCAGGAGGTTCTCGGCCATCATGGCGCCCCTGACCCCGATGACGACCGACATGCGGTCCGGCGCGGTGGAAGCCAGCGCCACGTGATAGCGCAGGAGTCCCCTGGCGGTACGCGCGTGGGCATACGCACGGTCGAAGGCGGGGGCGAAGGTGGTGTCGACGGCACCGCCGGCCGGGTCGTTCTGCCGCAGTCCCGGCAGCTCGGACTCGTACACCGCCAGTACGTCCTCGGCGGCGAGCCGCAGCGTGTGCGCCCGCTCCGAGTCTCCGACGGAGCGGGCGGGGTCCATGAAGGCGGCCGGATCGGTCCAGGGCGCGTCGTCGCCGAGGAGCGCGCGAAGGGTCTCCGAGTCGTACGGGACGCGGTGCGCGGGCAGGTGCTCGGTCAGGTACGCGTGGGCCGCCAGGAGGGAGGCGCGGGGGCTCGGGGTGTCGCCCTGTTCGATCGGGGCGTCGAACCCGTGGAACCGGACCTGGTCGGCGGGGTCGAGGAGGGCGTTGTGCTCGCGGAGCCGTACGACGAGGTCGCGGTTGGCGGGCGAGGTGCCCCAGCCGTGGCTGAACCCGGTGGCCAGGGCCTGGTCGAGGTCCCCGGTACCGGCGGTGATGTGGTCGTCGACGGCGGTCGCCGCCAGCCAGTCGCTCTCGACGGCGAGGGAGCGGTAGCCGTGGTGGTGCACCAGGTGCATCAGCATGTCGTTGCGCAGCCGCGGGAACTCCTCCACGCCGTGGGTGGGTTCACCCAGGCCGAGGAGGAGGGGCGGCTGCGGGAAGGTTCCCATCAACTGGTCGACGGCGGAGGCGAGTTCGGCGGGCCCGCCACCGGGACGAAGGCCGAGATCGCGGACGGAGGGAGGACGGGACATGGCGAATTCCCTTCGGGAAGGACGCTGGGGAAGGTTACGGGGGGGGGCGCGCTCCCTTTCCCTTCAACCGTATCCTTGAACAATCCATTGAGACTTTCCGCCGAAAGCCCGCCCACATCACCGTCCTCCTGCCCTCAGAACCCTCAAAGGAGGCACATGACCCCCCGCCCCCTCCGTCCCGTCGACCTGGCCCGCGAGCACGGCCTCTCCACCCAGGCCGTACGCAACTACGAGGACGAGGGCATCCTGCCGCCGGCCGGCCGCAGCCCCTCCGGCTACCGGCACTACACCGACGTGCACGCCCAGGCCCTGCGCGCCTTCCTCGCCCTGCGTCCCGGCTTCGGGCACCGCAGGGCCGCGGACATCCTGCGGGCCGCCCACCGGGGTGACACGGGAGCCCTCTTCCGTCTCGTCGACCGCGCCCACGCCGACCTGCTGCGCGAACGCGACACCCTCGACGAGGTCACCGCCGCGCTCGGCACGCTGACCGCCGCGCCGGTCCCGTACGACGAAGGCTCCGGCACCCGGCCCACCATCGGCACCCTCGCCCACCAGCTCGGCATGCATCCCGCCTCACTGCGCAAGTGGGAGGCCGCCGGCATCCTGCACCCCCGCCGCGACCCCGCCACGGGCCACCGCCGCTACCCGCCGGAAGCGGTGCGCGAGGCGTACGTGGCGCGCCAACTCCGGCGCGGAGGCTATCCGTTGGCTCGTATCAAGGACTTCACCGACCGGCTGCAGGACGCGGGCAACACCACCGCACTGGCCGACGTCCTGGCCGAATGGCACACCCGCCTCACCCACCGGAGCAGGGCGATGCTCGCGGCAGGGCAGCATCTCCACGGCTACCTGGAACTCGTACGGTGAGGGCGGGAGCGTTCGGGGCGCTCCCGCCCTCACCTGTTCCGTGGGCCCGGACCCGTCGGCTGTTCCGTGGGCCCGACGCCGTCGCCCCGGGCCGTCAGTACCAGAGCTGGTAGGGCTGGCCGCCGTTGCAGGCGAAGGTGCGCAGTCCTTCGTGGCTGTCGTCCAGGCACCTGCCTGTCGCCTGGTTCAGGAGCTCGATGCCGCCCTTCCAGGCCCTGCTCTGCCAGCGCTGGTACTTCTCCGTGCCGTTGCCGCACGCGAAGGCGCGCAGGCCCCGCTCGTTGCTGTCGTCCAGGCAGGCGCCCGTCGCGACGTTCTTGAGGACGCTGACCCTGCCACCCTTGCCGTAGACGGTCCACCGCTGGTGGGGGTTGTCCGCCGGACCGCACGGCATGGGCCGCAGGCCGTACTGCGAGTCGTCCAGACAGGCCCCGGTGGCACGGTTCTTGAACGTCTGTACGTCGGCCTGGACCGCCTGGGGCGCCTGGACGGCCTGGATCTTCAACTGGCCGCCTTGCCCGCCCTGTTCGCCGACTGCCGACGCAGTGGCGGCGGGGAGGGCTGCGAGGGTGAGGGCCGTCACCGCACACATCCCGGTGGCGAGTCTGGCGAACCGGGAGATTTTCTGATGCTGATTCACTGTGGTTCCTTATGGGTGTCGTTCCGTCACGAGGTGCTGTGTTCACGAGCTGGTGTGTTCACCAGGTGGTTCGGTGTCTTCGTGCGCCTCCACCGTCGCGACCGCCGCTCTCACGCCGCTCCCCTCCGGCCCTCCTCCCGCTCTCGCGCCGGTCACTCTCCGGTCACCCGTCCGGTCACTCCCTCTCGCATTCCGTGTCCACATCGTCACTCTCCGTCGTACGATCGTCCCGATGCGAGCACGGTACGAATTCAAGCTGCTGGGACCACTGGAAGTGCGCCGGGACGGGCTGCCGGTGCCGCTCGGAGCCACCAAGCTCCGGGTGTTGCTCGCTGCTCTGCTACTGGAGGCGGGCCGGGTCGTCCCCGTCGACACCCTGACGGAACGGCTGTGGGGCGAGGAGCCTCCCGGGCGGGCCCGCAACACCTTGCAGAATTACGTTCTGCGACTGCGCCGCGCCCTGGGCCCCGGCCTCGTACTCACCCATCCCCAGGGGTACTTGATCGAGGCCGGGCCCGACCGCCTGGACCTCCTGCGGTTCAACACCCTGGTACGGGACGGGCGTACGGCGCTGTCGTCAGGGCATGCAGAGCATGCATCCGCACTGCTGGGCGAGGCCCGGGGGCTGTGGCGCGGCGAACCACTGTCCGACCTGCCGGCCGAGCTGGTACGGGACATCGCCCCCGCCCTTGCCGAACAGCGCCTGGACGGCGAAGAGTTGTGGATCGAGGCGGAACTCGCACTGGGCCGCTCCGGAGCCGTACTGCCGGAACTGCGAAGGCTCGTCTGCGCACACCCGCTGCGCGAACGCTTCTGGGCGCAGCGGATGCTGGCGCTCTACCGGTGCGGGCGGCAGGGCGAGGCCCTGGAGTGCTACCGGCAGGTGACCGCGTTCCTCGTGGAGGAGCTGGGCGTCGACCCGGGCACCGAACTACGCACCCTGCACGGAAAACTGCTCTCCGCGGCACCGGAGTTGGGGACCCCGGGCGCGGACGCTTTGGCCGGGCCCCGGACATCAGCCGGTACGAAGACCCGAGCCGGCGCCGAAGCCAAGGCGCAAGCCGGGGCCGAATCGGCGACGGCGACTGCGGCGGCGGCTCCGGCTCCGCGTGTACCGCAGCGCCGGACGGAAGAGGAACGAGTGGCGGGGCGGGCTCCAGGGCTACCGGCGGAGCCATCCGCAGAGTCACAGACCGAACGACGCGAAGAAGGCTCGACAAGCCCGGTGGAGGTCTCCGAAGTACCGGGCCCCTCACAGGCTCCCGAAGCACCCGACCTGCCAGAGGCCGCCGAGACGCCGGGCCCGTCGGGGGACAGCCCTGGACCCCCCAGGCCCACCCCGTCAGGGGAAACCCCAGGATCATCCGGGCCCACCGACGCACCAGGCCGCCCTCCGGCCTCAGAGCCCGCAGAGCCCGCAGAGCCCGCAGCGGGCGCAACGGGCGCAACGGGCGCAACGGGCGCAACGGGCGCAACGGGCGCAGGATCCGTCGCCCCGTACGCGACCGCCACCCGCCCGGCAGGGTCCACCACCTCCCCGCAAGCCGTAGACCCGCTTGCTCCCTGCTCCGGCGCCCTGCCCGCTCCGCATACCAAAGACCTGCCCGCCCCGCGCGTCAAAACCCCACCCACCCCACTCACCCCACCCACCCCGTGGACCGGAAACCTCCCCGCCGAGACCACCACCTTCGTCGGTCGTGAGATCCAACTCGCCCACGCACGAACCCTCCTGACGACCTCTCGACTGGTTTCCCTCACCGGCGTCGGCGGCGTCGGCAAGACCCGTCTTGCCCTGCGGGTCGCGGCGGAGGCCGCCGGTGGGGCAGTCGGCAGCCGGTCCGCCCGCCCCTGCGACCTCTTCCCCGACGGCGTCTGGCTGGCCGACCTCGCACCCCTCACCGAACCGTCCCTGCTCGCCCGGGCCGTGGCCGCCTCGCTCGACCTGCGGGACCAGTCCGCCAGGCCCGCAGCCGATACGGTGGCCGAGTACCTGCGCGACCGGCGGCTCCTCCTCGTACTGGACAACTGCGAGCACCTCGTCGAGGCTGTCGCCGCGCTCGTACTGCGTCTGCTGCGGGCAGCGCCCGGGCTGCGGGTGCTGGCCACCAGCAGGGAGCGGCTCGGCGTGCCGGGCGAGTACGTCCTGCTCGTACCGTCGCTGACGCTGCCCCGCCCTCAGGGGTTCCACAGGCTCCCTGCCCCCTACGGGTCACGTGGGTCAGACGGGTCTCGTGGAGTCCATGGAGTGCACGGGGCGTATGGGGCGCACGGGTCGCATGAGGCCCGCCGGGCCTGCGACGACTCGTCGGAGGCGTTCCGGCTGCTGGTCGAGCGGGCCCTGGCCGCCGCGCCCGCATTCCGCGTCACCGACCGCAACAGCGGCGCCCTCGCCCAGCTCTGCCACCGGCTGGACGGCATTCCGCTGGCCGTCGAACTCGCCGCCGTACGCCTGGGCACCATGGCGCCCGAGGAGATCCTGGACCGGCTCGACGACCGTTTCCGGCTGCTGTCCGTGCCGCACACCCGCACCGCACCCACCCGCTACCAGCAGACCCTGCGCGGGGTCGTCGACTGGAGCCACGACCTGTGCACGGAGGGCGAACGGCTGCTGTGGGCAAGGCTGTCGGTCTTCTCCGGCAGCTTCGACCTGGAGGCCGCCGAGGCAGTCTGCGCGAGCGACGACGGGGGCACGGACGGATGCGAGTACGGATGCGAGTACGGCGGCGCGGAAGGGGGCGCCGAAGGGGACGACGAGCCACCTGGCAGCAGCTCGGACCCCGGTGGCATCGCCCGCGAGAGCGTGCTCGACCTGCTGGCCGGGTTGGTGGACAAGTCGATCGTGATGGTCGAGACCGACGCGGACGGCGCATCGCCCAGGGCCAGGTACCGGCTCCTGGAGACCATCCGCCAGTACGGCCGGTACCGGCTGCGCTCCACCGACGGCCCGGGCCGGAGCCAGGACGCCACGACCGCCCTCCGCCTCCGGCACTGCGCGCACTACCGCTCCCTGACCGCCCGCGCCGCAGCCGAGTGGTGCGGCCCCGACGAGGCGGACTGGCTGTCCCGGCTCGACCGCGACCTGCCCAACCTCCGCGCCGCCCTGGACTTCTGCGGTACGCAGCCGGGGCTGGCCGTCGTCGGCATCGAGATCTCCGTGAACCTCACCAGGACCCGCTCCTGGTTCTTCAGCAGCACCCTGGGTGAGGGACGGCACTGGCTGGAACGACTGCGCGGTCAAGTCACCGACGTACCACCTGAGTTGGACGTGACGGTGGCCGCCATGACGGCGTGGATCGCGATCTGCCAGGGGGACGACGGAGCGCCCCGCGCGCTGCCCGCCGACCGCACCGGTCCACCCGCTCCTGCCGGTCACGCCACCCCTGCCACCTCTACCGCCCCTGCCCTCTTCATCGAGGGGGCGCACTCGATGCTCGTACACGGCGAACCCGCCTCGATCGACACCCTCGTGCGCGCCCGCGCCGCGTTCCTGGCGGCCGGCCACACCGGCGACGCACACATGTGCACGATGCTCTGGGCGATGGCCGCCGCTTTCCTCGGAGACCGGGAGACCGCCTTCCGGGCCCGCGAGGTGTACGTGGCGGAGGCGGAGCGCGCCGGTGCCTACTGGGCGCAGACCTGGGCCCAGTGGTCTGCGGGGGTGGCCGAACTCCGGCACGGCGACCCGGACCGGGCCGTCGCCCCGATGCGTGGGGCGCTCGTACGGCAGTACGACCTCGGGGACCGGTGGGGGCCGGTGTGGAACGTGGAGTCCCTCGCCTGGGCGGTCGCGGCGACCGACCGCCATCACCACAGGGCCGCCCGCCTGCTGGGCGCGGCGCACCGGCTGCGGGAGATCACCGGGGTCGCCCTGATCGGGCTGCGCCCCCTCCACGACGTACATCTGGAGACGGTGGAACTGGTGCGGGCGGCACTCGGCCCGCAGGGGTACGAGGAGGCCTGGGAGCGGGGCGCGGCGGCGGAGGACAGCGTGGCGCTGGCCCTCGAACTGACGGCCCCCGACGGAGCCTGACACTGCGCCTCGGGCAGCCGCCCCGGACAACTGCCGGGCCCGCGCTCCGGTTGTGCCGCGCTCCGGTTGCGGATGCGCCGCGCTCCCGTTGCGGGTGCCTCGCTCCGATTGCGGGTGACCTGGGTGTGGCTGAGTGTGATCGGTGAGACAGCCTCACCACCGGAAGGAACAGCCCCATGGGCCACACCGCCGCCCTCTCCGCCTCCGTCACCGTTGCTCTCTGCGGCGTACTGACACTCGGTCCCGCCGCAGTCGCGTCACCGGAGGCACGGACGGCCCCGTCCACCTCCGCCGCCGCTTCGGTTTCGTCCGTCGTGTCCGGCACCGGGAACGTCGCGCCCGAACCCAAGGACAAGGACCGCGAGAAACTCGCGTCGACCCTGCGTACCGTCACCAAGTTCGGTGCGGCGTCGCAGAAGACGGGCAAGGTCGCCGGACTCGCCGTCAACGGCGAGAAGGACAAGGCCAAGCTGGAGAAGGCCCGCAAGGCCTCCGACAAGGAACTCGACAACCTGATGGCCATCATCCCGGGCGGCTCCCCCGCCGCCACGGACGGCCGCGCCGTGACACCCTCCTCAGCGCTGTCCTCAGCGCTGTCCTCCGCACCCTCCTCCGCGCGGGCCGATCTCAAGGGCTCGGTCGCGCTGATCAAGGCCGACACCCAGGCACTGGTGGACGCCGCGCTGAAGGCGGACGTCGAGGCGATCATGAAGGCCGGCGGGACGCTGATCGTCCACATGGGTCAACTGGCCACCACCATCTTCGTGGAGATCGGGCTCGGTGCAGTGAAGGACGTTCTGCCGAAGCTGCCGGCCCTCAGCCAGCTCCCGACCGTCCCCGCAGTCCCCGCCGCCCCGACCCTCCCCGCAGTCCCTGCCGCCCCGGTTCTCCCTGGAGTCCCCGCCGCTCCCAGCGTCCCCACAGTGCCGGCGGCCCCCAGCGTCCCCGGCGCCCCGGCCGCCCCCAGCGTTCCCACGGTCCCCGGCGTCCCGGCCGTCCCCGGCCTCCCCGGCGCGGAGGCGACGGTGGGCCGCTGAGCCACCCGGTGCAGGGGGTACGCGGACCGCACCAGGACTCCGCACACCCCCTGCACAACCGGCCCCACCCCCTGGACAACCGGCCCCACCCCACCCCACCGCACCACCGACCCCACCCCACCGCACAACCCCTCGCACCACCGGCCGCACCCCACCCCGCCCCCTGCCTCAGAACCCCATGTACCAACCTGGTCCAGACCTCTTGACGACTGGTCTGGACCTCCTTAGCGTGTGGGCGCATCTCCTTCGCGTCGCACCCCTTGCGTCTCCCGGTTCCCCCACCCAGGAGGTTCAGCATGTCCCCACGCGCCCGTACCGCCACTCTCCCCCGCCTGCTGACGGCCGCCCTGGCCGCAGCCTGCGTCGTCCCCCTCACGGCCGCAACAGCTCCCACCACCACCCCCGCCGCGCCGACCGCACCGCCCGCCGCCGACACCTGTCCGGTGAAGTCCAAGCCGACGGGGAAGGTCCTCCAGGGGTACTGGGAGAACTGGGACGGCGCCGCCAACGGCGTTCACCCGCCGTTCGGTTGGACGCCGATCACCGATCCCCGCATACCCCAGCACGGCTACAACGTCATCAACGCCGCGTTCCCCGTGATCCTCAACGACGGCACCGCGCTGTGGGAGGACGGCATGGACGCGACCGTGAAGGTCGCCACCCCCGCCGAGATGTGCCAGGCCAAGGCGAGCGGCCTCACCACCCTGATGTCGATCGGCGGCGCGGCGGCCGGAATCGACCTCAACTCAACTGCCGTGGCGGACAAGTTCATCGCGACGATCGTCCCGATCCTGAAGAAGTACAACTTCGACGGCATCGACATCGACATCGAAACGGGCCTCGTCGGCAGCGGCCAGATCACCAAACCCTCCCCCTCCCAGTCCAACCTGATCCGCATCATCGACGGCGTCCTCGCCCAGATGCCCCCGAACTTCGGCCTCACCATGGCCCCCGAAACCGCCTACGTCACCGGCGGCAGCGTCACGTACGGCTCGATCTGGGGCGCGTACCTCCCCATCATCAAGAAGTACGCGGACAACGGCCGGCTCTGGTGGCTCAACATGCAGTACTACAACGGCAGCATGTACGGCTGCTCCGGCGACTCCTACTCCGCCGGTACGGTCCAGGGCTTCACCAAGCAGACCGACTGCCTGAACAAGGGCCTGGTCATCCAGGGCACCACCATCAAGGTCCCCTACGACAAACAGGTCCCGGGCCTCCCCGCCCAACCGGGCGCCGGCGGCGGCTACATGAACCCCAGCCTCGTCTCCCAAGCCTGGCGCACCTACAACAACCAGCTCAAAGGCCTGATGACCTGGTCCCTCAACTGGGACGGCTCCAAGAACTGGACCTTCGGCAACAACGTCAAGGCACTCCAAGGCCGCTGACCCACCAGACCCAGACCTCTTCCCCCGCGGAGGCGCACTGGCATGCACCCCGCACGTGGGCCGTTCCTGCCCCAACAGGAACGGCCCACGACGCCATGCCGACTGTCGTCGGACGACCACATCTCCGTGCGCTGGTTTCCAGCTCCTCGCCTCCCTGCGAGCCTCCCATGCCTCCGCTTCGGGTAGATTTTCGAGTCCCGGGGGACAAGCGGGGGACAGCGCGTTTCGCGACCTCAGCGCCTTGCCCGGGGCAGCGTCCCGGGGGACGAGAGTGAGATGCGATCCCTCCTGTTGCACCTCTGCGGTGGGCGTTCGTCGCGGAACAAGGGCAAAGGGCGCGCCCGCTTCGGCCTGGGCGAATTGAGGCATCAAGCTGGTGCAGGTGCTGAGCATCGAATCAGTCGACAGAAGGGTGCCCGGGGAGTTCCCTGTTTCAGACCAATCGAATCAACTGGACTGAATTCGCCGGACCCCACATCCGCTAGGTCCTGGACGAGATCAATCCCTGCATCAGATCTGGATCAGACTGGCTCCGACCCATGCGAGTTCGCGACATGTGAAGAAGCCGCACCAGGGTTTACCTGGTGCGGCTTCCTCAGGCATGAGCCGAGATCTCCGCCGCGCCACAAAGCCCCAGCGGTTGCCTGTGATGGAATATCTTGAGGTATTCCTCTGGAGCTCCCGATTGCTCAGGATCTTGAGGAGTCCAGCATGGAGCGGCGACCCGCCACCGGAATGACGGGCCGCCGATTTCCGCTCAGTGAGGGTCTGGCCTGTAGGGGGGCGCTACAGCCTCGTACGAGAGGGCGATATCGACCACTTCCTCCGGAGTCAGCTCAGGATCATGCCGGTAGATCAAGGAGTATGCGCCCGGATACGGAACACTCTCCTCGAACAGCTGCTCCATGGCGTCGACTTCCTCTTCGGTACCGCTGAAGGCAACGATACGCCGCACCAGCTCAACGAGCTGATCTCGAGAGAGAGCACCGAGTGCCATTTCGCACCTCCTCAGTCGTAATGATAGCCAGGATCCAGCACTTCGGCGTGATACCGCGGAGTCGCAATGATGAGGTTGTCCAGATCATACACACCGCCACCATCATGGATCGGCGTCCGGTGATGCAGGACATAGCTGTTGTTCTTTCCGACGGCCTGAGTGGGGTCAACCTTGGGTGCCGCACCGTTCTTCATGCGGTAGTAATCCCGGGCACCAAACTGCTTGGTCAGTTCGGGGACCTTGGCGATTTCACCCCAGAACGCCTTGCGGAAATCATCCCAGTTCTTGAACTCTCGGCCCTGCAGAGCACGAGCCACCTGACCAGGAACCTTTCCAGCATTGCCGGCGGAACCTCTGAGCCATTGCCCATTGACATCCGGGAGTTTACTCCCGCCGACGACGCCGCCGGCCGACTTCCGCAAGTCAGTTGCCTTCTTGACGTTGTCCAACTGACGCGGAGCCTTCGCAATGTCCCCAAAAGGCAAGAAGCCGACAATGCCAGCTGCGATGGCCCAGTTATCGCCTTCGTCGACTGATCGCTTGAGATCGTACGCGTCGCACCCCAGGCCGAAGACAGGGATCCAACTGCACGCCGCGAGGCCAACCTCCTTGGCCTCCTCAGCAGAGGGGGGCGTACTTGTGCTTTCGATCAAGTCCTCGCCGCAGACTGTGATGAGGCCAGTGCCGCGACAAGGTATGTGTCCATCGAGTTCGATGAAGCTTGTGGGGTTGCCACCTGCGAAGGCGTAGCGGTTGCCGGTCATGGGGTCGCTGCCGAGTCCCATGCCTGCGAGGGCGCCGTTGTACGTGTCCCGGCTGGTGAACCGGTTCAGGCCCGGGCTGTAGTCCCGGAAGCCCATGTCGTACGTGGATGAGGAGGCGTCCCACCGCTTGGAGTTGAAGCGGTACGGGTTGTACGCCTCCTTCGTCGGGTTCGACGCCGAGGGCTTGTCGATGCCGGTGAAGTCGGACGTGTCGTCGGATCCGTAGGCGGTGTAGCCGTACGTCGACTTCGCGTTGCCGTCCTTGTCCGTCAGGGTTTCGACGTCGGTGTGGCTGTTGTAGCCGTAGTACGACTCGTCCGTCGTCGTGCCGTCTGCCGCGTGCTTGACCTGCGAGATGCGTTCGCCCCACGGGCTGTACTGGTACGACGCGGTGAGCTTGGTTGCGACTTCCTCGGTGAGGACCTCACCGGACATGCCCAGGTAGTTGTACTCGGTCTTCTTCCCGTCCTCGGTTTTGGAGGTGGTGCGGTCGAGGGGGTCGAAGGCATACGTGGTGGACTTCAGCACACCCTTGGCGTCGGCCTTGTCGTGCTTGACGACGTGGTCGAAGCCGTCGTAGGTGTTCTTCTCGATGACCTGTGTGCCGGCCTTGACGGATTCCTGGCGGCCGAAGGGGTCGTAGATGTGGTCCGCGACGGCGGTGCCGACCGTGGTCTTCAGAAGACGGTTGCGGTCGTAGCCGAACGTGGTCGTCTTGCCCTTGACCGTCTGGGAGATGACGTTGGCGTTGTCGTCGTGGATGTACGTCTCGACGCCTGTGCCGTTGCCGGTCTTGTCCGCCTTGGCGAGGCGGTCGGCCGGGTCGTAGGTGTACGTGGTGGTGGAGGACAGGAGTTTCGTCGCGTCGTCGGCGTTGCGCTTCTGGGCGATGTCCTGTGCCTTGTTGCCGTTGGCGTCGTAGGCGTAGGCGTGACCGGAGATCAGGGTGCCGTCGGGCTTCTTCTCCGTCTGGGTCTTGAGCGCGCCGTCGAGGTAGTAGGTGTAGCCGACGACGTTCTTGTTGCCCTTGATCTCCTGCTTCTTCTGGCCCCGGTCGGTGTAGTCGTACGTGGAGACCTTCGCCGCCGGGTCCGTGGCGGACTTGCCGACCGTCACCGTCTTGACCAGCTCGCGCAGGTCGTAGGTGTAGGAGGAGAACTGGTCGGGATGAGTCTGCGTCTTGGGCTGGCCGTTCTCGTCGTAGGTGTAGGAGGTCTTCTTCTTCTCCTGGCCCGCGAGTGCCTCGGTGACCGTCTCGACCTGGTTCTGGCCGGTGTAGGTGACCGTGTACGCGTCGATACGCCGGCCTGAGGAGGTGTCGTCGACGGAGGTGAGGTTGCCGTTGACGTCGTAGGCGTACGCGAACTTCTTCTGCTCGACGTCCACCTCGGCCGAGGCATCACGGACCAGCTTGACGCTGTCCGCGGCGACCGCACCGGCGCCGGATTCGAGGAGCTTCAGGCGGGCTTCGGTGCCCTCCTTGAAGTCGTAGTCGCCGATCTTGACCCAGCCGTCGGTGTTCACCCGCTGGTCGACCTTGACGTCCGTCTCGCCCTTGGCGTGGGAGAGGGAATACGTCGCGGACGGCGAAGCCCCGTCTACCTTCGGGTACTTGACGTACGCCGCGTACTTTCCATCCTTGGGGATGTT
This sequence comes from Streptomyces sp. NPDC054863, assembly GCF_053610825.1. Taxonomy (NCBI): domain Bacteria; kingdom Bacillati; phylum Actinomycetota; class Actinomycetes; order Kitasatosporales; family Streptomycetaceae; genus Streptomyces; species Streptomyces sp. NPDC054863. Next base: position 27,362 of record NZ_JBSGZD010000052.1, read on the forward strand.
CAGCGTCCACTGGAAGGAGTCCGTGCCCGTGCCGGGCGCGTGGACGTGGTCGCGGGTGAGGGTGCTCTTCCATTCCCGGGCGCCGGTGGCCGAGACGTTCTGCTGGTCGGTGTTGTTGACGAGCACGACCGACTGGCCAACGGGGATGCCACCGTCCTGCAGGGTCTTGAGCTTCCCGTCGGGGAAGTGGTCCCACGTCATCGTGCGCTGGGAGGAGCCGCCCGCGGAGGTGAGGGTGCGCTTTGTCTGCTGGCCGAGGTCGTCGTAGTCGTACTCCGTGAGGATGTCCCACGGGTCCTTGGCCGACTTCACCCAGCCGGTGTCGTAGTAGGAGTAGACCGTGTCGTTCCGGGTCAGCTCGCCCGAGCTCGGGGGCATGGAGACCTTCGCCACCCGGCCGACCGCGTCGTAGGTGGTCTCGGTGAAGACCTTCTTGTTGTAGCGGGCGTCTTTCGGGTCGTAGTGCTGGTACTGCCGCTTGGGGCGGTTCAGGGCGTCGTAGGTGGTCTCGGAAGTGAAGTCCTCCGTCGCGTCCGGGGCCTCGGTTTCGGCGCCGCGCGGCGAGATCACCTTGATCTGGTTGCCGACCTGGTCGTAGCCGAACTTCGTCTGTCGGATCACGTCCGCGGCGTGCGGGGTGCGGACGACTTCGAGCTTGCCGCGCTTGTCGAAGTCACGGATGACCTTGTTGCCCTCGGCGTCGGTCGCGGCGACCGGCAGGGAGTCCTTGTCGTACTCCTGGCGGCTGGTCTTGCCCTCCGCGTCCGTGACCGCGATGACCCGGTGGTTGAAGTCGTAGTCGGTCTTGGAGGTGAAGTCAGTCGTCGACGGGGTCTTGTTCTTCTTCGGGTCGATGACCAGGACCGGGTTGCCGACGCCGTCGTAGACGTAACTTACCTTGTCACCGGCCGCGTTGGTCACGTCCGTGAGCTGGTAGATCTCGTCGTAGGTGTGGGTGGTGACGTAGTCGCGTGCGTCCGCCGGCGTGGCTGTGCCCTTGGGCTCGGTCGTCGTCTTGAGGTTGCCGACCTTGTCGTAGGTGTACGTCGACTTGCGCTCGGCCGAGGTCGCGGTGTCCTTGGGTGCGGTGGCCCACGCAGTCTGGTCGGCCGCGTCGTAACCGGCCTCGGAGACCGCGCCGTTGATGGCGGTGGACTTCGTGACGTTGTCGTTCTCGTCGTAGTCCGGAGCGATCGTCGTGAGGATCTTGCCCGCCGTCTGGTCCTTCGGGACGGTGGAGACCAGCGGACGCCCGTACGTGTCGTACGTCTGCGTGATCTTCTTGCCCAGCGCGTCCACGACAGACCGCACCTGACCGCGCTCGTCGTAGGCGGTGGTGGTGACGTGGTTCTCCGCGTCCGTGGTCTTCTGCGGGTAGCCGGTGGGCGTGAAGTCCGACGTCAGGGTCGCGTGACCGTTGGCGTCCGTCGCCTTGCTGAGCTGGCCGAAGCCGTCGTAGTCGTACGTGGTGGTGTAGTCGTTGTCGACGTCAGCGGTCGCCACCCCCTTCGGGTCGGTGACCTTCGTGAGGTTGCTGTGCTCGTCATAGGTGAACTGCCAGCTGCGGTTCTCCGCCGACGACTTCTTCCACAGGTCGGCCGCGTACCCGTCCACCTGGGTCTTGTACTCGTAGCGCACCGAGTGGGCCGGGAAGACATTCGGGCCCGCGCATTCCCCCGCGCTCGGCACGCCGGCCTTGTTGTCCTCGGCGCTGCGCTGCCAGATCGGGAACCCGGTCTTGCGGTCGTAGCAGTAGGCGGTCTTGGCGCCGTTGTTCTCCTCGATGAGGGTGACGTTGTGGTCGTCGTCCCAGGTCATCTTCGTGGTCTGGGACTTGGCGTTGGTGACCGTGGTCGCGCGGTCCAGGCCGTCGGTGACATACGTCGAGGAGTGGCCCTCGGCGTCGGTGACCTTGGTGGCCCCCACACCGGGGCCAACGCCGGAGTCAGTCCCGGCTCGCTGCTCGCCCACTTTCGCTACAGGATCATGGAAGGGTGGCGTGGGGCCCGGGAGTTGTTCATGGGCCGCCCCAACCGGGCGATTCGGGCTGCGATCACCCAGCGCCGTGCGGACGTGATCGACCTCAAGCTCGCCGGTGTCGACTGGCTGACGATCGCCCGCAAGCTCGCCGCCGACCCGTCGATCAACAGTGACGGGGTGGCGTACCCGCAGGGGTACGGCATCGACAAGTACAAGCGCGGCCAGGAATCTCCCACCCGACAAGCGGCTGATCGAGCTGGCGTGCAAGGACGTCTCGAAGGCCCTCCTGGAGCGCACCACCGTCCTCGACGGGAACAGCGACGAGCTGCGGCAGCTCATGGTGGAGCGACTGGAGCGACTGTTCTTCACGGTCTACCGGGCGGCGATCCGCTCCGGCGACGCCTCCTACCGCTCCGACGTGGCCGACGACCACAGCCGGTGGATCCGGGACGCGATCCTCAACTACAGCCCCCAGCTCGGCATCAGCCTGCGCCCCGGCTCCTCGGCCGCGAACCGCTTCGACCTGACCCGTATCGAGCCCGGCGGGTCGGTCATCCTGATCCAGACCCGATGGGACGAGGACGACCTCGCCGGTCGCGTCCTGGCGGACGAGGGCGACCGGTGGACGGTCATCGACCTGCCTGCCCTGGCCCTCGCCGAGGACGACGCTCTCGGCCGCCCGCTCGGCGCACCCCTGTGGCCCGAACACTACGACCACGACGCGCTCGCCGAGATCCGCAGATCGGTCGGGGAACGCGTCTGGTGGTCGCTGTACATGCAGCAGCCACGCCCGCAGGACGGCGGCGTGTGGGAGTGGGTATGGATCACCAACAACCGCATCAGCGCAGCCCGGTTCCGGGGCCTTGACCTCACCCGCATCGTGGTCGCCGTCGACCCGGCGGGCAGAGAGTCAGCCGTCGGCGACGAGACGGGCATCGTCGCTACCGCGACCGTCCAAGACGGGCACCTGTACGTCCTGGACGACCGTTCCGGCAACCGAGGTGCGGACGCCTGGGGGCGCGAAGCCTGTCTCCTCGCGAGCGAGCTGCGGGCGGACGCGATCGTCGTCGAGTCGAACTACGGCGGCGACATGTCCAAGCAGATCCTCAACCAGGCGTGGCAGGAGCTCCACCGTGAGGGGCGCACGATGGACAGCCCCGACCGGATGGATGCGGCCGTGCATGCCATGACGCAGCTCGCCGACCCGCAGCACAGTGGCGTCACCTCGTCCGCCTACCGTGACGGACGTCTGTCGGGACGCCGTTAGGAGTGACGTGTGTGCTCCGCCTGCCCGGCTTGGTCAGTACCAGATCTGCTCCGCGCCCCGTCGGCCGCTGCCCCGTGCACAGCTGTCCACACGCCCCGTGAGACGTGCGGACAGCTGTGCTGGGCCATAGGCGAGCGGGCCTGGGCTACTGGGTGGCGATCTTCGGGTGGAGGTAGAAGGTCTCGTTGGGGAGGGGGACGTTCCAGAGCTGGTCGTACCACTGGATGACCCAGGTGCCGTCGCCGGTCTGGTTGCCGCGGATGTTGGCGTAGAGGCCGGTGGCGTTGTTGCGGAGCAGGGTGAGGTTGGGCATGCGCGGGTTGGGGTGTTCGAGGGTGAAGTTCTGGGTGTCGCGCTGGTTGCCGCCGGGGTTGGGGAGGCCGTCGATGTCGTGGCAGTCCCAGATGTTGAGGTAGTCGCCCGCCCGTGAGCTCTGGCCGTTGGCGACGTCGAGGCACTTGCCGTTGTCGGCGCTCATGATGCGGTACATGGTGTGGCCGGTGCCGGTGGAGGTGCCGATCGGCTGGAGGGTCCAGCGTTGGTTGGGTGCGCCGTTGGCGTGGTACTGGATGACGTGGCTGCCGTTGGCGTCCTGGCCCTCGTAGACGTCGAGGAGTTTGTCGCTGTTGTCGGCGTGGACGGTCAGTTCGGCGGGTCCGGCGCCGGCGCGCATCGACTGGAAGTACACGGGCCAGTGGTCGCTGCCGCGGTTGATGCCGACGGTGGCCTGCCAGTTGTCGGTCTCGACGTTGGAGATCATGTAGTCGAGTTCACCGCCGCCCTGGTGGGTGGCCTGGCCGGAGTTGTAGACGCGGGCGTCGGCGGGCAGGTTGAGATTGGCCGCGACGGCCGGGTTGAGGTTGAAGTCGCCGAGCACAGCCCAGTGGTTGAGGCCCCGCCCGTTGGCCTCGTCGGCGACGTCCTGGACCAGGGCGCGGACGTCGAATCCGGTGCCGGAGGCCCCGTGGACGGAGGCGAACGCGACGTCGTCGGCGGGGTTGGTCACCAGCAGCGCCGAACGGTAGTAGCCGGGGACCTCGACGACCTGTCCGGGGTAGAAGGACGTCGCGATCGCCAGGTTCCGCGACTGCTGGGGCAGCATCTGGAGGCAGCGGAAGCTACCTCCGCCGAGGTCCCAGAGGTAGGTGCGGATATTGCCGTGCTGCTCGATGAGGGTCGCCGAGGCGGGCGGGTTGTTCGGGACTTCCTGGAGAGCGAGCACGGAGGTGTCCCGGGCGATGATCGCCGCACCCTGCCAGCGGTCGGAGCCGACCTGCATGTTCCAGGTGGCCGCCCGGTGGGTGTCGGGGTCCGCAGCCCGCGCGGCCGCGGTGCCGTTGACCATCAGGGCACACAGCACAAGAAGGGTGAGCACCACAGCGGCGGCACGGCGGCCGGTGCGTTCGAACTGTCTTGCACGATAGGCATCTTGACGATGCGTCAGCACATTCACCCCGCACAGTCTGCGCACACAACGAGAGCGCGGCACCGCGAAAACCGGGCAACATGAGCCGCACCTTTCTTAGCGGCACAGGCCGCCCCACCAAAACCTCGGAGAGCTGAGCAGACGTAGGGCAGATATGACCGTTCCCGCTGGCCCCCTCTTCGTATGCCTCACCTGGTGTTCGGCGTGGGGGTGTTCCGCGCTGGACCCGCAGGCGGCGCGCCTCCGTCTCGTCCTCCCCACCTGCGTGGGGGGTGTTCCGCTGGACGTGGGAGGGCCTGGGCGGGCTCTGGTACTCCAGTGGTACTTCACTGTTCCCGCTGGTCAGAGGCGTTCTTTCGAGCGTAGTGGGCTGACGGTACCTCAGGGCCCGGTTCCGGCGCAGCCGTCGTGGGCGGCGGGCCGAAAGGTGCAGGCTCGGGGCATGATGGCGGACTTCGTCACGGGACGCCGGAGTGCCGAACTTGAGGACCTGTTCCTGCGGGTGAGCGGACGGTTCGGCCGGGTTGAGGTGCGGCGCCGGATGCGGGATTACGTCCGGGGCCTGCTGGGCCGGTCGGCCGCAAGAACAGCCGGCAGCCGACCGAATGCGCCGGTCACCACGGCCCGTACGGACTGCAGCACCTGCTGTCGCGGAGCAGAGGGGACCCCGACGAACTCCGGGACGACGTGCAGGAGTTACGTGGCCCTGCGGCTCGGCTCCCCGGACGGTGTCCTGATCGTGGACGACACCGGCTTCCTCAAGAAAGGGCGTCGTCTCCGCCGGGGTGCAGCGGCAGTACTCCGGCACGGCCGGGGCCCGTACTTCAACAAGTCCACGGCAGAAGGGGTGTTGGTGGGAGTCTGAATCATGGCTCCGCTTCTGGCTGACCGCGTCGCCGCCCGCGTGCTGCGGGCATCTGGCTGTGCCGCACCCGGCTCTCGACGAAGGACAGCCGCCAGGCGGTCAGCATTCCGGTCTCCACCCTCGCGCTGGGCTCACTGCTCGGTGCGCCGGCCACCGGACCGGTCAGCGACCTGGTCGGCGGTCTGCGTCCCATGCTGTGGGTCTTCGCCCTCCTCGCCGCGGCATGTCTGGCACTGTCCTTCACCCGCATCCCCGAATCCACCACGCGGGCACCCGGCACGATGGACTGGACGGGGGCACTGCTGCTGAGCGCCGCCCTGGTCCTCTTCCTCGCCGGGATCTCCCAGGTGAACAGCTCGCCCCTGCCCTCTGCTTCGGCCATCGTCGCCGGACTGCTCCTCTTCACCTTCTGGGTGTGGTGGGAACGGCGCGTCGCGCACCCGCTGGTGGACGTGCGGGCGTCGGCGTCGCGGGCGATGGCGCCGCATCGGCTGTCCGCGATGGCGTTCGGCGTGGTGATGCTCGCCGCACCGGTCGTGTGCGTCAGCCACCTCGACGCTTCTCCACGGCACGAGGGGTACGGGTTCGGTCTCGCCGCCTGGCAGATCGGCATGGGCATCGCGCTCCCCCAGCTCCTGTCCTTCGCCGGAGCCGCCCTGGCCGCATCCGTCGCGGCCCGCCTGGGACTGCGGCGGATGCTGAAGCTCGCCTTCCTCCTCACCGTCGGCGGTCACCTCGCGCTGCTCGCCGTCCACGACTCGCTGGCGCTGTTCCTCCTGGCCTACGCGATCGCCGCGGCCGGAATGGGCCTGGTCCTGGGCGGTCTGCCCATGGCCGTGGTGGAGGCCGGCACGGCCGACCGGGTGGCGGGAGCCTCCGCCGTCTACAACAACCTCAAGACGGTCGGCGGCAGCGTGGCGAGCACCGTGTTCGCGGCGGTGCTCGGCTCGTGGGTGCTCAGCGGCACCAACACCCCCGCCCTGGGCGCCTATCTGGCGATCTGGCGATCTGGCGATCTGGCGATCTGGGGAGTGTGCGCCGCTGTGACGCCGATCGCCCTGCTGGTCACGCTCGCCATGCCCACCCGCGACTGACCGTGCGCGCGCGACGCCCAAGTGGTTGCGGGTACGGGATCATCCGTTGGGGTGGCGTTCGGCGATCAACTTGGCGCGCAGGACCTGCCACTGGGCGGCCATGTCGTGTACGAGGTAGAGCTCACGGTCACGGGTCCAGGGCTGGCCCGACTTGCGGTCGTAGGTGTGCGGCATGGCGATGCCCCGGGGGGCGAAAGCCGTCATGCCACGGTCCCGGGTGGTCTGTACGCAGCGCTTGTGGTGGTCACGGAAGCCCACCACGCAGGCGGTGCCGATCCCCCCGGGCAGGTCCTTGCGCGCCTCCGCGACCCGTGCGGCGACGCCATCGGTGCTGAGGTAGGTGAGGGTGCCGTCCTCGGCGACGACGGGCTCGATGGAGATGACGTCGTCCATGCGGTGCTTGCCGCGCAGGAACCGGGCGATCTCCCACTGGGCGTAGACGGGAAGGTCACGTCGGGCGCGAATCAGGGCGACCGTGTCGGCGAGCGCCTCATTGACCGGACCCGGCTCAGGGAGGGTCTTGTCCGGGTCGCCGCCGATGGCCGGCCGGTTGCCGAACCCGTAGGCCACGATGAAGTCCGTCCGATGCAGTGAGGTGGTGGGCGGACGCCAGTCGAATCCGACGTCCAGCAGGTGCGGCGTGAGCGCACGGGCAGTGGCCGAGTCGTCGAGTCCCGGCCCCAGGACGGCCCGCATGTGGGCGCCGAGTCCCGGTGCCGCGTGCCCGGTCGACCGGTCGGCCGCTGCGGGTGAGGCAGTGGCCGGGGACGGCACGGCCAGCGAGGACACGGCGAGGGAAGCGGTCACGGCGGCGGTGAATTGACGACGCTGCACGGAGATCCTTTCGAGGGTGATGGGCACGGGGGCCGGTGCCGCCATGCTGCGGGAGGCCGACGTCCGGTGAGGGAACTCCGGGTGAACTCGGGCGGCTTCCTCAGGTGAGGTCGGGATCTCTCGCCCCGTGAGGTGGGGATCTCTCGCCCCGGCTTCTCCTCCTGGCGCCCGGACCATCGTCCTGGCCCGGGCCCGTCCGCGCCATCGCCACCGCCACCGCCACCGCCACCGCACCACCCTCGCGGACCGGGCCTCGACGAAATCCCCGGATCTGACCGGACGCGCCATCTCCGCGCCGGACGCGTGATCAGAGTTCCGCGAGGTCCTCGGCGACGCGGTGCAGCGCGGCAGTGGGGAAGTGCGCGCCCGCCGTGGCGGCGAGGTCGATCAGGGGAGTCGAGCCGAGCATCTGGAGCAGTTCCGAGTCGACGACGCCGGGCAGGTGGGTGCGCAGCACCTCGACGGCGAAGGGGTCGGCGATCAGGGCCTGGAGCGGTGTGCGCAGCGACAGCCGGCCCGCCGGGAAGTCCGCCGTGCGGGCTTCCTCGGCCTCCGGCCGAGCTTCGAGTCCGAGGGCTACGACCACGACCACATCGAACTCCCCACCGAGTTGCTCGCCGCCGTGACGGCCGTCAACCCGGACACGGTCGTGGTCCTCGACAACGGCAGCGTCGTCCGCCTGTCCGGCTGGATCGACGACGTCCCGGCCGTCGTGGAGGGCTGGCTGCTCGGCCAGGCAGGCGGCTCCTGCTCCGCGATGGCCGCCCGGCGTCGCACCAGGGGAATCCGGAACCCTGGACGGACGGGCAGACGCGGCGCCGTGAGGCGATCATCTCCGGCGTGCTCCTCCTGCCCAGCACTGCCGTCCTGTCCGCCCTGCACCACCTGCCCGGACCGGCGCGACCTGTCGCGGTCGGCCGCCCCTTGCGTTGAAGCGCGCTTCAACTCGTACGGTTCTCAAGTGGCGACCGAGCAGATCCACGGAACCCTGACCATTGCCGAGACTTCCGAGCTGACCGGGCTGAGACCCTCCACACTCCGCTACTACGAACGCATCGGGCTGCTCGACAGCGTGCAGCGCGGACCGGACGGGCGGCGCCGCTACCAGGTGTCGGACCTGGCCTGGATGGCGTTCCTGCTGCGGCTGCGGGCCACCGGGATGCCCATCCAGGGGATGTTGGAGTTCGCGACACTGCGCCGCGGCGGGGACGCCACCGTGCGGGAGCGGCTGGATCTGCTGCGGCGGCACCAGGCACGGGCCAGAAGGGACTACGAGGCCGTCATGCGCAGCCTCGACGCCATCGACAAGAAGATCGTGCACTACGAGCGACTGGTGGAGGAACGGGATGGGGACAGCGGACGCACGGAGTGAAGGGCAGCCGGAGGATTCGGCGGCCCGGGGCAGGCGGGCCTTGCTGCGGTACGGATTCATCGGAGGGGCCGGCACCCTGGCAGCGACCTCCCTGACGGGTGTGGCCGTGGCCGGCGGCACGGACCGCGGAGAGTCCCGGCGGTACGCACGGGGCGTGGCGCGGATGAAGGAGATCGCCGGAGAGGATGCCCTGGCCACGGTGGAGGCGCTGAAGGACATCGCCCCGGACCTGGGGCGCTTCGTGGTCGAATTCGGATACGGGGATGCGCACGCACGGCCAGGACTCGCCGTGCGGCAACGGCAGTTGGTGACCATCGGCGCACTGACCGCCGCCGGGGACACCGCCCCGCAGCTGCGTTTCCACGTCGGCGCCGCGCTGCACGTCGGCCTGGAGGCGGCGCAGGTGGTGGAGGCCCTGATCCACGTGGTCCCCTTCGCGGGGTTCCCCCGGGCACTCAACGCCCTGGCCGCCGCGCGGACCGTGTTCGAGGAGCGGGGGGTGCGGGTGAAGCCGATCGAGGTGGAGACCGGCGGGGACCGGTACACACGAGGCGAGGAGAGCCTGCGGAAGGTCGACGGCGAGCGCGGGATCGAGGTCATCGAGTCCCTGAAGGACGTGGCACCCGATCTCGGCCGATACATCGTCGAGTTCGTCTTCGGGGACGTCTACACCCGACCGGGCCTCGACCTGCGCCAGCGGCAACTCGTCACACTGGGCGCACTGATCGCCCTCGGCGACACCGCACCCCAGCAGGGCGTGCACGTCAACGCCGCGCTCAACGTGGGGCTTTCGCCGCGGCAGGTGATCGAGACCGTCATCCAGACCGTCCCGTACGCAGGGTTCCCCCGGGCCCTCAACGCCGTGGGAGTCGTGCGCAAGGTCTTCGCGGAGCACGGAATCAGCGCCACCTGACCGACGTGCCACGACTCGCTCCCGTGCCACCGGACGGCGCAGGCAGATCGAGTATCCGACGCACGCCGGCGACGCAGGCCGACGGCTCAGGCCGACGGCTCAGGCCTGCGACGCCGAGACCCGGCGGGCCCGTTCCCCCTCGGCTCACAGCCAGACGTCGCACCAAGGGGCTACGCGCCGCTGTCCCGGCCGACGACAGCTTCCCGGAATCGCCGCTGCGCCTCCGGCGCCCCGTCGGAGCACCCTCACCGGACGGAGGGGTGCTCGCGGGCACCTCCATCGCGGACAGCCGTCAACTCCGGTCGGGCAGTCGCAGCGCTGTCTCCTGGCACCGTGGTCCTCCCCACCGACGTAGGGACGTTCCGGACTGGTCGAGTGCGTACGCACCGCGCCGAGGTCTTCCCCACCAACATGGCGATGCTCTACGGCTGATGGCCGCCTGGCGAGCAACTGTGCGGGGTGCCGAGCCCGCTCTCCCGCGACACCGGGCCCACGCGAACACGTCGACATCCCCCGCCATTTCACCGCCGCTGGACCCTGGCTGGATCCGCCCCGGCCTCACGACATACACGCAGGTGGAAACCCCGACGCCCACGTGCGGCAACAACGTCAAGGCGCTGCAGCACCGTTGATCGACTGAATTGGCAAACCAGCAGGTCACACGGGTCCGCCCCATCCGGGGTGAACCCGTCCCGGATCTCCGTGGATAGGTTTTGGCCGGCTGACCTGACGCTTCGTCACCCGTCATCACCTGCCGTTCTCCACACGCCGGCTGGATCGTAGCTGGATGGGCGGCAGCGGGGCAGCCCGACGGGCGACGGGGGCGCCCGTGTGGGGCGAGCGTTCCTGCCCCCCCCATTACCGTTTTCGTTGGCTCCGCAACGGAGCTTCCGGCCTCCGGGACCGGCATGACTTCCCCCCCTTGTTGACCATGATCCGGGGGG
>NZ_JBSGZD010000053.1:0-37374 GCF_053610825.1 Streptomyces sp. NPDC054863
CGACTCTATCAGACCGTTTCCGTTCCGATTTCCTCGGTGCTTTCCAGGTTCTTCGCTTTCGCGTTTTCCCTTTCCGGCGGTTCCGACTCTATCAGATCCTTTCGGGCCTGATTCCCAGTCGAACTTGGGTTGTCTTTGCGGCTGTTGGGCCGTTCCGACGCTCAAACTCTAGTGGATTTTCCCGGTGAACCGAAATCGGCTCCCAGTGGCTGAATTCGGCATGCCGAAATCGCCCCTGGCGGGAGATCGTACGGAGTTTGATTGCCGCTTTCGCGGCGGGAGGTGCTGCCGCAGAACCGTTACGGCTGTGTGGCAACTCGGAGAACCTTACGGATGCCGGTGAGGGGTGTCAACCCCCCACCGGGCCGCTCGAACGCACGTAAGAAAGGGGTGTCAGTCCAGGTCGGTGAGCCGGCCGCCGGCATCCGGCTGGGCGTCCTCGACCCTGCGCAGGAGGCGGGTCAGCAGCTCCCCCAGGACGACCCGCTCCTCGGGAGCGAGGTCCTGGAGGAGGTCCTCCTCGAAGGAGGACGCCATCCGCATGGCTTCGAGCCACTTCGTACGGCCCTCGTCCGTCAGCTCGACGATGACGCGTACCCGGTTGTTCTCGTCGCGGTCGCGCGTGACCAGGCCTTCGCCCGCCATGCGGTCGATGCGGTGGGTCATCGCGGCCGGGGTCAGGCCCAGGCGCTTGGCGAGTTCGCCGGGGCCCAGCCGGTAGGGGGTGCCGGAGACCACGAGGGTCTTCAGGACTTCCCACTCCGCGTTGCTGATGCCCAGGGCGGCGACCTGGCGACCGTACGCGACGTTCATCCGGCGGTTCAGGCGGCCGAGGGCCGAGACGACCTTCTCGACCTGAGGGTCCAGGTCCCGGAATTCGCGTTGGTATGCGGCGATCTGCTCGTCGAGGCTCGGCTCATGAGGGCCGGGCGACTCTGGCGTGTCTGGCATCCGCGAAGTATGGCACGGGGTGCGTTGGCATTGAAGTCCTTCGCTGTGTATTGTTGAGGTTCTAACTTTACTGTTGAAGTCTTCGGACTTCAGGTCTTCAGGGTTGAGGTGAGTATGACCAAGGCGATGGGCTCGGCGATGCGGCGGATTCAGGCAGGCAACGCGCTGGCCGCTTTCGGGCTCGGATTTACGGTCCCGTATCTGTACGTGTACGTGGCTCAGGTGCGGGATCTGGGGCCGACCGCGGCCGGCATCGTCCTTGGTGCCTTCGCCCTGGCCGCGCTCGTCGCCCTCCCCTTCGTAGGGGTGCTGATCGACCGGCGCGGTCCGGTTCCGGTGCTGATCGGGGCCGCGCTGGCGGCTTCGCTGGGCGCGGTGGCGCTCGGCAGCTCGGCGAGCCTGGTGACGGCCGTCGGCTCGGCGGCCGTGCTCGGCATCGGCACCGCGGTGATGCAGCCCGCGCTGGCGACGATGATCGTGCGGTGCTCCGCGCCCGAGACGCGGACGCGGTCGTTCGCGATGCAGTTCTTCCTGGCCAACCTCGGTCTCGGCATCGGCGGACTCATCGGCGGCCAGATCGTCGACAAGAACGACCCCTCCACCTTCACCCTGCTGTTCGGGATCGAGTCGGTGATGTTCCTGGTGCTGGCGGGCATCGCGATGACCGTGCGCATGCCCCACATCCCCGTGGTCGAGGGTGCCGAGGGCAAGGGCCTCTTCGGCGGTCTCGGGGCGCTGGTGAAGCACAAGGCGATGCTGCAGCTGTGCGGACTCGGGTTCGTGATCTTCTTCGCCTGCTACGGACAGTTCGAGTCGGGCCTGGCCGCTTACGGGACCGAGGCCGCCGGGATCGACCCGTCGACGCTCGGCATCGCGCTGGCCGCGAACACGGCGATGATCGTCGCCGCGCAGTTCCTGGTGCTGAAGTTCGTCGAGCGGCGCCGGCGGTCGCGGATGATCGCCCTGGTCGGGCTCATCTGGACGGTGGCGTGGATGGCCGCCGGGTACGCGGGCCTCGGGCACGGCAGCCAGACCATGGCGACCGCGGCCTTCATCTCCACGTACGCGCTCTTCGGGCTCGGTGAGGCGATGCTGTCGCCGACCGTCGCGCCCCTGGTGGCCGACCTCGCGCCGGAGTCGATGGTGGGCACGTACAACTCGGCCTTCGCACTGGTCAAGCAGCTGGCGCTGGCCGTCGGTCCCGCCGTGGGCGGGCCCATGGGGGCCTCGCTCCACATGCCGTACATCGTGACGTTCATTCTGTTCTCGCTCGGCATCAGCGTGCTCGCGCTGCGGATGGGCAAGCAGCTCACGCCCGCGCAGGACCTGCCGATTCCGGTCAAGTCCCTCGTGGTCGCCAAGCACGTGCCGGAGGGCGAGGGCTCGGTGAAGGCAACCGCGTAACCCCCGGTGCGCGCACTCCCCTACCGGACAGGCCCTAGTGGTCGGGGAGTGCGAACTCGCACCACACCGCTTTTCCGCCGCCCGGTGTGCGGCGCGAACCCCAGGACGAGGCGATCGTCGCGACGATCGAGATGCCTCGTCCTGCTTCGTCCGCGGGGTCGGCCCGGCGGCGGCGCGGCAGGTGGTCGTCGCCGTCGGTGACTTCGATGATCAGGCGGCGGTCGGTGCGGCGCAGCCGCAGGCGCATGGGCGGTGTGCCGTGCTGGAGGGAGTTGGCGACCAGCTCGCTGGCGGCGAGGACGCCCAGGTCGCTCAGCTCGACGGGGAAGCGCCAGGAGGAGAGGACTCCGGTCGCGAAGGCGCGGGCGCGGGGGGCCGCTTCGATGCCGCCGAGGAGTTCCAGGGCTGCGTTGTGGAAGAGCTCGGCGTCGTGGCCCTTGCGGGCGGGGTGCTGGACGACGAGGACCGCCACGTCGTCGTCGTGGTCGGTGGTGATTCCGAGGGCTCTCATGAGGCGGTCGCAGACGACCTGGGGGGTGCCGGTGGCGCCGGACAGGGCGCGTTCGAGTGCGGAGACGCCTTCGTCGATGTCCTCGCGGCGGCGCTCGACCAGGCCGTCCGTATAGAGGACGGCCGTCGATCCCGGTGGGAGGGCGATCGTGCCCGAGGTGTGCATCCAGCCGCCGGTGCCGAGCGGGGGTCCTGTGTGGTCCTCGGCGCGGGCGACCGTGCCGTCCTCGTGGCGCACGAGGATCGGGAGGTGGCCTGCGGAGGCGTAGACGAGGCGGCCCTCGTTGGGGTCGTGGACCGCGTACGCGCAGGTGGCGATCTGGCTGGCGTCGATCTCGGCGGCCAGGCCGTCGAGGAGCTGGAGGACCTCGTGGGGCGGGAGGTCGAGGCGGGCGTACGCGCGCACCGCCGTGCGGAGCTGGCCCATCACGGCCGCCGCGCGCACCCCTCGGCCCATCACGTCGCCGATGACGAGGGCGGTACGGCCCGCGCCGAGGGTGATCACGTCGTACCAGTCGCCGCCGACCGCGGCCTCCTCGCCGCCCGGCTGGTAGGTGGCGGCGATGCGCAGGTCGTCGGGCTGCTCCAACTCCTGGGGCAGGAGCGAGCGTTGGAGCGTCACGGCCGTTTCGCGCTGGCGGCTCTCGGAGGCGCGCAGGCGCTCGGCCGCGTCCGCGTGGTCGGTGACGTCGGTGGCGAAGACGAGCACGCCCCCGCCGTCGGGTGTGTCCAGCGGGGTGCAAGTGATCGTGTACGAACCGCCCTTGGGCGTGCGGCGGGACTTGACCGTACGCGGCGTGCCGCTGCGCAGGACCTGGTCCATGAGCGGGAGCAGGCCCAGCTCCTCCAGCTCCGGCAGCTCGGACGCGGCGGGGGCGCCGACGGCGCGCGGGCCGAACGCTGCGGCATACGCCTCGTTGACGTACGCGATGCGGTGCTCGGGTCCGTACAACAGGGCGACGAGCGCCGGGAGTTGGCCGACGATCTCGCGCAGGGAGAGGTCTTCGAGGGCGGGCGGGCGCGGGGTGTCGGACGCCTGGGTGCCGTCGCCGGACTCGGGCCCCTGGCCGGCCCCGGAGCCGGGCTGCTGCCCGAGCTCACCGCGGGCGGCGGGCACGGACCCTCGGTCGGACCTTGCTGCCGCGCGGCGCTGCGTGCCGGGAAGCCGGGCGCTCCAGCGGGTGAAGTTCACTGAACTACTTGCCTCGTGGTCGGGGTGGTGGTGCAGGTCGGCTTGGGTCCGGGGTCGGCCGTGCGGTCGCGCAGGTCACGCTCGGATCACTCCGGGGTCACTCTTTGCAGGCGCGGGTCAACCTATCGTCACACGTCCAGTGTGACGGACCGCACTGACAACCGGTAACGGGAGAGACGTCAGCGGGGCTTGGGAGGTTCGCCCCCTGCCGCAAGTTCGAATTCCGCGCGCGGATGTTCCAGCGAGCCGAGCGAGACGATCTCGCGCTTGAAGAGTCCCGAGAGGGTCCACTCGGCGAGGACGCGGGCCTTCCGGTTGAAGGTCGGGACGCGGCTGAGGTGGTACGCGCGGTGCATCGTCCAGGCGGGGAATCCCTTGAGCTTGCGGCCGTAGACATGGGCGACCCCTTTGTGGAGGCCGAGGGAGGCGACCGAGCCGACGTGCTTGTGGCGGTAGTCGGTGAGGGGCGCTCCGGCGAGGGACGCGGCGATGTTCTCGGCGAGGACCTTGGCCTGGCGGACGGCGTGCTGGGCGTTGGGGGCGCATTCGACGGGTGTGCCGTCGGGCCCCTTCCCGGTCGCCGTGAGGTCCGGGACGGCCGCCGCGTCGCCCGCGGCCCACGCGTGCGGTGCGCCCTCGACGGAGAGCTGTGCGGTGCAGGCGAGGCGGCCCCGGGGATTGAGCGGGAGGCTGCTGGCGGCGAGTACCGGATGCGGTTTCACTCCGGCCGTCCAGACCAGCGTACGAGTGGGGAAGCGGGCGCCGTCGTCGAGGACGGCGACGCGGTTCTCGACGGAGGACAGCCGGGTGTTCAGGCGGATGTCGATGTTCCGGCCGCGCAGCTCGCGGACGGCGTACTTGCCCATCTCCTCGCCGACCTCGGGGAGGATGCGGTCGCTGGCCTCGACGAGGATCCACTTCAGGTCGTCGGCCTTGACGTTGTGGTAGTAGCGGGAGGCGTAGCGGGCCATGTCCTCCAGCTCGCCGAGGGCCTCCACGCCCGCGTATCCGCCGCCGACGAAGACGAAGGTCAGGGCGGCGTCGCGGACGGCCGGGTCGCGGGTGGAGGAGGCGATGTCCATCTGCTCGATGACGTGGTTGCGCAGCCCGATGGCCTCCTCGACGGTCTTGAAGCCGATGCCGTGTTCGGCGAGACCGGGGACGGGGAGGGCGCGGGAGACGGATCCGGGGGCCAGGACCAGTTCGTCGTACGGCATCAGGACCGGCCCGGTGCCCTCCTCGGCGGTGGCGAGGGTGGTGACGGTCGCGGTGCGCTTCTCGTGGTCGATGGAGTTCGCCTCGCCGATGACGATGCGGCAGTGCGGCAGGACCCGGCGCAGCGGGACGACGACGTGGCGCGGGGAGATGGACCCGGCGGCGGCCTCGGGCAGGAAGGGCTGGTACGTCATGTACGGGTCGGGCGTGACGACGGTGATCTCCACGCTGCCGTCGCCGCCTGCCGCAAGCCTCCGTTTCAGCTTCCGCTGGAGGTGCAGTGCGGTGTACATGCCGACGTATCCGCCGCCTACCACGAGAATGCGCACTGGATTTGTCACCGTCCCATGAGGCAACGGACGTGGGGCTTTGTCCACAGGGCCGACAACTTGTATGACTGGTCGACACGGTCGGCGGCACGCGCGGAAGTTGATGTTCCACAGCGATGCGGACAGTGTTTACGCAGGTCAGAGGGTACGAAGAGGGAGTAAGGGGTGGGTGGGAGCAGGCCTTGGACAGGTCCTGGTCCGATCAGGGGGCACACCGTGCGGAACTTCCCCCTTCTGAATCGCCCCGCGCTCAACTATGTTCGTATCTCGTCGGAGTAACGGAAGTCTGTGTCTGCACGGCACGTGCACACACGGCTCGTGAACTCCGGCAGTCAGGGCGGGGAGTGTCTCCGGGGGGAGACATCATTACCGGGGGAACGCTGATGCACATTCAGGATTCACATTGGCAGGCTGCCGTCGCACCGTCGGCGGCGTCCGAGAGCAACGGGCGGGTTTCCGCGGGCGGTTCGGCCGTCCCGCGATCGGCACCGCTCCGTGTCGACGCACAGCGCAATCTCGAACACGTGCTGCGGGCTGCCCGCGAGGTCTTCGGCGAGCTCGGGTACGGGGCGCCGATGGAGGACGTCGCGCGCCGGGCCCGGGTCGGGGTCGGGGTCGGTACGGTCTACCGGCGGTTCCCGAGCAAGGACGTACTGGTGCGGCGGATAGCCGAGGAGGAGACCTCCCGGCTGACCGAGCAGGCAAGGGCGGCGCTGGGGCAGGAGGACGAGCCGTGGTCGGCGCTGTCCCGGTTCCTGCGGACGTCGGTCGCCTCCGGCGCGGGACGGCTGCTGCCGCCGCAGGTGCTGCGGGTCGGTGTGGACCAGGACGCCGACCTCGACGGGGCGTACGGCGGGGCCTACGAGCCGGGCGGCCCCGGCGCGGTGCGTGATGCCACGCGGGTGCCGCAGCAGCGGCAGGCAGGGGACGGCGCGGCTGCGCCCGACCTGCGACTGGTCGAGCAGGACGGCTCCTTCGGTGGGCCGGGTGGCACTCCGGCGGCCGGCCAGGATCTCGACGACTCCGGTGCGGGGACGCTGCTGGAGGTCGTGGGCCAGCTGGTGGACCGGGCCCGGGAGTCGGGTGAGCTGCGGGGCGACGTGACCGTGGCCGACGTGCTGCTGGTGATCGCCACGGCCGCTCCCTCGCTGCCCGACGCGGTGCAGCAGGCGGCTGCTTCGGCCCGGCTCCTGGACATCCTGCTGGAGGGACTGCGGTCTCGGCCCGCGTGAGCGGGCGGCAAGCCGTGCGGTGAACCGGGAAGCCCGCCGACCCCTTCCCTAACGGGTGAGGACTAGTGCTCCGTTGCGGGAAAACCCCCCGGACGGGTGGTTGGCGGGCTTGATCGGCTTTCGGCGCGTCGCCCTGTGGGAGTCTTGGCCGGTGTTCCGGTCAGAGGGTGCGTACGGGGGCTTCCGCCATGGGTGTTGACGAGCGGGACGAGTCGCTCGGGGACGGTGAAGGCGGCAGTGCGTCCGGGGAGTCCGCCACCGGGGATGTCGGCGGGCTGCCTTCTCGGCAGGTGCCGAGCCAGGGCGGTCCGCTGGGGGCCACTCCGGCACCCGTGACCGAGCGCGGAACCGATCCGACGAGCGTGCCGCAGCAGCGCGGCGGCCGGTCCCCGTCCGGTGAACAGGTCGTGTCCGACGCCGACTTGATCGAGCGCATGCGGGCGGGCGACGACGGTGCGTACGAGGAGCTGTTCCGGCGGCACTCGGATTCGGTGCGCCGCTACGCGCGCACCTGCTGCCGCGACGCGCACACCGCCGACGACCTGACGGCCGAGGTCTTCGCACGGACCCTTCAGGCGGTGCGGGGCGGCGCCGGTCCTGAGCACGCCGTACGGGCGTATCTGATGACCACGGTGCGGCGGGTGGCGGCGGCCTGGACGAAGACGGCCAGGCGCGAGCAGCTCGTCGAGGACTTCGCGGTCTTCGCCGACCAGGCGGCACGGTCCTCCGAGGTGCGCGACGACGACACCCTCGACCTGGGCGCCGACGTGCGCGCGATGCACGAGGCGGAGCAGACGCTCGCCATGCAGGCCTTCAGGTCGCTGCCCGAGCGGTGGCAGGCCGTGCTGTGGCACACCACGGTCGAGGAGGAGTCGCCGAGCGACGTCGCCCCGCTGTTCGGGCTGACGGCGAACGCGACGGCGGTGCTGGCGTCGCGGGCGCGGGAGGGGCTGAAGCAGGCGTATCTGCAGGCCCATGTGAGTGCGGCGCTGACGGCGGGCGGGGACTGCGCGCAGTACGCGGACCGGCTGGGCGCCTACGCGCGTGGCGGGCTGCGGATGCGGGCCGAGCGCGGGCTGCGCAAGCACTTGGAGGAGTGTGCCAAGTGCCGGGTCGCCGCCGGTGAGCTGAGCGATGTGAATGCGGGGATTCCGGCGCTGCTGCCGGTGGCGGTCATCGGCTGGGTGGCTGCCGGGTACTCGGTGAAGGCCGCGGGAATCGTGGCCGGTGGTGCGGCGGCCGGGGCGGGAGCCGCGGCCGGGGCAGGTGCGGCGGGAGCCGCCGGCGCCGGTGGTGCGGGAAGTTCTGGTGGTGCTGCCGGTGGGGGTCTTGCCGCCGAGGGTGTCGGGGCTCCTGTGAAGGTGGGGATCGGTGCGGCTGTCGCGGTCGCGGTGACGGCGGGGCTGGTGTTCGCCTTCGTGGGCGACGAGGCGCCGGTGCCGCCGAAGGCCGACGCGAAGCCGCCGGCCGTGAAGCCGGTGCCGGTACGGCCTTCGCCGCCGCCCCCTCCCCCGCCGTCGTCGGCCGCGCCTGCGCCGAAGCCGCCCGCGCCCAAGCCGTCGAAGCCGCCGCGGGTGGTGAAGCCGACTCCCAGGCCGACCCCGAAACCGGTGCCGCCGCCGGTGAAGCCTGCTCCGCCGAAGCCGCCCGCACCGAAGCCGCCGCCCCCTCCTCCGCCGCCGCCCGCGCCCGAGCCGCCGCCGAAGGCCTACCCCGTCGCGGAGTTGGCGTACGGGCCGATGGGCGACCACACGAGGCCGGAGGTCCGGCTGGGCGAGAGCAGCGCGCTGTGGCAGCGCAGCAGCATGTCGATCGGCGGGGTGCGGTACGGACACGGGGTGTCCGTACCCGCGACGTCGTCCGTGACGATCGACCTGAACCGGAAGTGTTCGACGTACGACGCGAAGGTCGGCGTCGACGACCTGACGATGGGGACCGGAGCGGTCCGCTTCTCCGTGTACGGGGACGGAGCGCTGCTGTGGAGCTCGCCGGTACTGCGGGGCGGGGACGCGGCGCTGCCGGTGCACGTGGGGATCGAGGGACGCAGGACGCTGCGGCTGGTGACGCGGTCGGTGGACGGCGCCGGGTCGATGTCGGACGCGGCATTCGCGGACTGGGCGGGCTCCCGCATCGGGTGCGGGTAGCGGCGCGGGCTCCCGCATCGGGTGCGGGTAGTGGTCAAGGGCGCGGGCCTGCAGTTCTGATGCGGCCAAGGGGCAGACAGTCAGGGGCGCGGGGCTGTTCTGGATATGCGGCTCCGCCGCGTGGGCGCGACCAGCCACGACGGACCCGCACGACGACCACCTGCCCGCCGCAAGCACGGCGCCCACCTCACACTGCCACCGCCTAAAGGCTCCGCCGCTGCGGCACTCCCCCCGCCACCGCCCGCTGCCTCGGCGCCGCCGACCCCGTCCAGCACGTGCCCCGGCGGGCGAGCAGGCGGCCGAGCCACAGTTCGGTGGAGATCAGGTCGGCGAGGCCGTCCAGCGGGACGGGTTCGCCGGATGCCGCCGCTCGCAGCGCCTTGCGTACGACGCGCGCCTCGATCAGCCCCGCGTCCGCCAGCAGCGGCGCCTCGAAGAGGGCGAGGAGGTTGTCCTGCGCGGCGCGGATGCCTGCCTGGGCCGTGGCTGTCGCGGTGGTGTGCGCGGTGGCCGCGCCCCAGCCCGGCGGGAGGTCGTGGACGCCCGCGCCGGAGAGGACCGCGCGGAGTATCGCGGCCCTGGCGCCCGGCTGGACGCGAAGGGTTTCGGGGAGGTCGCGGCAGGCCCGTACGACCTGGTTGTCGAGGAAGGGGGCGTGCAGGCGCTGGCTGCGGACCTCCGCTGCCTGTTCGAAGACCCGGTGGTCGTAGGCGTGGCGGGCGAGAGCGGCCCTGGCGCGGGCCTCGCCCGGGCGCTGGACCGAGGCGGGGCGCAGGGCCGACTCCTGGAGGCGTATCGATACTTCGGCGAGGGCCTCGCCGGTCAGCCAGCGGGCTGCGGGGCCCGGCCGGGACCAGGCGAGCGCTTCGAGGGACGCGTCCAGGGCGCCGGTGGGGCCGCTCGCGTCGACGACGCCGCGGCTGGTGAGGCGGCCCGCCGCGTCCTCGATGCCCGAGCGGTAGGACGTACGGGCGAGGCGGCGGGCGGCGCGGTAGACGGTCAGCGGGACGAGGAAGGAGTGCGGGGACGCGCCCTCGGCCTTAGCCAACGCCGTCGCGGGGCGCAGGATGTGGCGGCGTCTGCGGTCGATGAGGAGGTCGGCGAGGCGGGCCGGGTGGGCGTCCAGGACCTGCCGGGCGCCGTTGCCGACGAGGTGGTCGGCGCTGCCCGACTGGAGGCGCAGGCGGGCGCGTTCGGCGGTGACGAGGGAGGGGCCCGGTTCGTCGGTGAGCGGTCCCGTCTCCAGGTCGGCGTAGGGCAGGGCCTCTTCGGCTCCGGCGACGACGACGTGGTGGAGGCGGGGGTTGGCGGCGATCGCGCCGGCCCGCTCCAGCTCGTGGTCGAGCTCGGTGTCGCGGGTGTGGGCGGACGCGGCCAGGTCGTTGAAGGTGACCGCGAGCAGCCGTTCGCCCGCTCCTGTGCCGTGGCCCAGGACCGTGCCCGGCAGACCGGGGAGGCCCGCCGCGAGCAGGGCGAGGGTGGCGGAGGCGCTGCCTCCGGAGAGGTCGGAGCCGATGCCGGGGACCGGTGATCCGCGGCGGCGGGCGCGGCGCTCGGCGGGGCCCATGCCGGGGACCGGGCCCGGGTCGGGGAGCGGGGTCTCGGGGGCGTGGCGGGGCGCGGTGAGGCGGGCGCGTACCGCCTCTACGAGAGCGTCGCGTACGCCCTCCACGGCGCGTTCCGGGTCGAGTTGGGGGGCGGCGACGGCGAGCGAGGCGACGGGTTCGTACCCGGTGATCTCGCGGGAGCCCTCGCGCAGGACGAGGGCGTGGCCGGGCGGGATGCGCTTGACTCCGGTGTAGGGAGTGCCGTCGCGCAGGGCTTCGGGGACGTCTGGGCAGGCGAGCAGGGCCGCGAGGTGGCCGATGTCCAGCTGCGCCTCTATGAGGTCGGCGAGGGGGAGCGCGGCGGTGGCGTACGCGGTGCCATTGGCCCAGGGCGTGTAGAAGACCGGGCGGGCTCCTGCCAGGTCACCGGCCACGGTCACGCGTCTGCCGGTCTGGACGACGGCGGTGTAGCTGCCCGGCCAGGCGGTCAGATGCCTCAGTGCGCCGCCGCGCGCCGCGAAGAGGCCGACGCGGAGTTCTTCGTCGGTGGCGCCGCAACAGCCGAGGACGGCGAGACGGGTGAACGCGTCGACGCTGACGGTGCGGACCTCGTCGGGGCGCCAGTCGCCGACGGCCCACAGGGGGTCGGGATCTCCCCACAGGAGCTGGGCTCCCACGGGCTGGACGGTGTCGCCCTCGTGTTCGGTGCCGGGGGCACCGACGGCTCCGACCGTGCCGAAGCTCGCGGCGATGCTGCTCCATCCCACCAACCAACGCATCGCCGCCTCCACAGGCTGTGGACAACTTTGCCCGCACAGGGCATGCGACGGGGGCCCGGATCATCACCCGGCCTCGGCCGGACGGTTCGCCCCGTGCCCTTGCCCTCTTGCGCGCGCACCGTGCCGCGCCCTATCGCGCGTGGGGACCATGCTGCCACGCCTGCGGCGCGGGAGTGCGGGTACGGGGTGCGGTGGCATGGTCCAATGCGCCGGTGAAAAGGGGGAGTTGGGGGGCAAATGGGACGTGGGGTGGCGCGCGCGGGAGGGACGGCGACGGAGGCGCGCGGCTGCAGAGGGGGGTGCGATCCGCAAGAGGGCGCCATTCGGCCAAGTTTCGGGCGACGCACAGCGTTGCGGGCAACGCGCAGTCCGGGAGGCGCTGTTCGCCTCCCGGACCGAACCGCCACCCGCGGGGATGAAGGTGGCGGTGACCCCCAGCCCACTGGATCCAGTGCAGCGGGCCGACCCACGCACGTCCCATGGAAGCGCCGCCTCCGCACACCGGGCAGAGCGCACGGGCGGGCGCACGGCCACACGGCAGGAGCACGAATCGGACGGAACGTTCCTCTCACGACGCCCCGTACGTACTCTGCTGGCAACAATCTCGCCATACGGGACACTTGCCCTTAACGCTTGGGATGCGGCGAACTACGCTGGGTTTACGAATGCCGCGTGCCTATGCCGGGCCCGCGGCGGCCGTCTGCGTGAGGGGTGGCGCAATGTCCAGGGAGCAACGCGGGCCGAACGACAAGCTCGGCACGGTTCTCGCCCTCGCGGGAATCAGCAACGCCGGGCTGGCGCGCCGGGTCAACGACCTCGGTGCGCAGCGTGGAATGACACTGCGGTACGACAAGACGTCGGTGGCACGGTGGGTCTCGAAGGGGATGGTTCCGCAAGGCGCCGCCCCGCACCTCATCGCCGCCGCGATAGGCGCCAAGCTGGGCCGTCCGGTCCCGCTGCACGAGATCGGTCTCGCGGACGCCGACCCGGCCCCCGAGGTCGGGCTCGCCTTCCCGCGCGACGTGTCGGTGGCGGTGCGGCACGCCACCGAGCTGTACCGGCTGGATCTGGCCGGGCGCAGAGCGGGCAGCGGCGGAATCTGGCAGTCCCTCGCCGGCTCGTTCGCGGTGAGCGCGTACGCGACGCCCGCCTCGCGCTGGCTGATAACCCCGGCGGACTCGTCGGTGGCGCGCGATTCGACCGTCGCCGAGGGCTCCGCGGACGCGACCCCGTTACGGGTGGGCCACAGCGACGTCGCCAAGCTGCGCGAGGCCGCCGAGGACGCGCGCCGCTGGGACTCCAAGTACGGCGGCGGTGACTGGCGTTCCTCGATGGTCCCGGAGTGCCTGCGGGTCGACGCGGCCCCCTTGCTGCTCGGTTCGTACAGCGACGACGTGGGGAGGTCGCTGTTCGGCGCGACCTCCGAGCTGACCCGGCTGGCCGGCTGGATGGCCTTCGACACCGGGCAGCAGGAGGCCGCCCAGCGGTACTACATCCAGGCGCTGCGCCTGGCGCGCGCCGCCGCCGACGTGCCCCTGGGCGGGTACGTACTGGCGTCGATGTCCCTCCAGGCGACCTACCGCGGCTTCGCCGACGAGGGCGTGGACCTCGCGCAGGCCGCCCTGGAGCGCAACCGGGGCCTGGCCACCGCCCGCACCATGAGTTTCTTCCGCCTCGTCGAGGCACGCGCGCACGCGAAGGCGGGCGACCCGGTGGCCGCCGGGGCCGCGCTGAAGGCGGCGGAGGGCTGGCTGGAGCGCTCGCGGGAGGGCGATCCGGACCCGTCCTGGCTGGGCTTCTACTCGTACGACAGGCTGGCCGCCGACGCGGCCGAGTGCTACCGCGACCTCAAGCTGCCGCGGCAGGTGCGCCGCTTCACGGAGCAGGCGCTGTCCCGGCCGACCGAGGAGTTCGTACGGTCGCACGGGCTGCGCCTGGTGGTGAGCGCCGTCGCCGAGCTGGAGTCGGGCAACCTCGACGCGGCGTGCGCGGCGGGCACGCGTGCGGTGGAGGTGGCGGGGCGCATCTCCTCGGCGCGCACCACCGAGTACGTACGGGACCTGTTGCACCGGCTCGAACCGTACGGGGACGAGCCGCGCGTGGTGGAGCTGCGGGAGCGGGCCAGGCCGCTGCTGGTGGCACCGGCGTAGAGCCGGCGACGCCCGCGATGCCCTCGATGTCCGTGGATCCCGCAATGCCCGCAGGGCCTGCCGCGCGCACGCCTCCACGTGTCGTTGGCCATAGCTCCTGCCCACAGGGTTTACCGGCGTTGTCAGTGGGCCAGTGCACTATTCGGGGTGGGAGGTGGCAGCGATGAGTCATGACTGCGATGTGCTGGTGGTCGGCGGGGGAATCGTCGGGATGGCGTCCGCGCATGCCATCACGCGGGCCGCACCCGGCACCCGGGTCATGGTGCTGGAGAAGGAGGCGGGCCCGGCGAGACACCAGACCGGGCGCAACAGCGGAGTGATCCACAGCGGGATCTACTACCGCCCCGGCTCGCTCAAGGCGCGGTACGCGGTGCGCGGTGGCGCCGAGATGGTCAAGTTCTGTGCGGAGCACGACATTCCGCACGAGGTGACGGGCAAGCTGATCGTCGCCACCGAGCGCGCCGAGCTGCCGCGTCTGCACGCGCTCGTCCAGCGCGGCCGGCAGCACGGCATCGCGGTCCGCGAGCTGGGCCCCGCCCAGATCCGGGAGTACGAGCCCGAGGTCCGCGGCCTCGCGGCCATCCACGTCGCCTCGACGGGCATCTGCGACTACGGCCGGGTGACCCAGGAGCTGGCCCGCTCCTCGGGCGCCGAGGTGAGGTACGGCGCGGAGGTCCGCGTCATCGCGCGCCGCGCGTCCGGAATCGCGGTGCGGACGGCGGACGGGACGGTCTTCCGGGCGAAGGCCCTGGTCAACTGCGCGGGGCTGCACTGCGACCGGGTGGCCAGGATGGCGGGCGACGACCCCGGCATGCGGATCGTCCCCTTCCGCGGCGAGTACTTCGACCTGACCCGCCCCGAGCTGGTGCGCGGTCTGGTCTACCCGGTCCCCGACCCCGCCTTCCCCTTCCTCGGCGTGCACCTGACGCGCGGCATCGCCGGCGGCGTCCACGTCGGGCCGAACGCGGTGCCGGCACTGGCCCGCGAGGGGTACGACTGGGGCGCGGTCCGCCCCGCGGACCTGGCGGGGACGCTGACCTGGCCCGGCTCCTGGCGGATAGCGCGCCGGCACTGGCGGTACGGAGCAGGGGAGCTGCACCGCTCACTGTCCAAGCGCGCGTTCACGGAGGCGGTACGGCGCCTGCTGCCCGCGGTCACCGAGGCCGACCTGCGCCCGTCCCCCGCGGGCGTACGGGCGCAGGCGGTGCTGCGGGACGGCACCCTCGCCGACGACTTCCTGATACGCGAGGCACCGCGCACGGTGCACGTGCTGAACGCACCGTCCCCCGCGGCGACCGCTTCCCTTCCCATCGGGCGGGAAGTGGCACGGCGAGTGCTGGGGGTGCTGGCGGGGGAGCGGGTCGCGGGCCGCTGAGAAGGGGGCGCCCTACAGGGGCGCGGGGACTGCGCGGCCAGCCACAACGCACCCGCACGAAGCACACCCCAGCCCCGCGGCAGCGGTTTCGGGCAGGGGCGGGGAGGGGCATGCGCCGCAGGCAGCACCAGCCACCCGCACCCCGCACAATCCCTCCGTAGAATCGGACACCCGTGTCCCAGAACAGCGAGAACCCCACGATGCCCCAGACCCCCGAGCAGCCCGCCGCCCAGGCCCCCGCCCCCGGCCCCTCCCAGGCAGCCGCCGCCGCGCGGGCCGCCGCCCACGAGCGCGCCGAGCGGATGCAGCCCCGGGCCCTGCGCATGTTCCCCGAGGGGACGGGCCCGTCCCCCGACCCCGCCGGTTCGCACTTCGAGCGGCGGATCCGCAGCTTCCAGCCCCGCCGCAGCCGCGTCACCACCGGCCAGGGCGAGGCCCTGAAGCGCTGGTGGCCGACCCGGGGCATCGACATCGACGGGCAGCGTGTCCTCGACCTCAAGGAGATGTTCGACGGCCTCCCGGTGGTCCTGGAGATCGGCTTCGGGATGGGCGAGGCCACCGCGCAGATGGCCGCCGACGACCCGTCCACCGGCATCCTCGCCGTCGACGTGCACACCCCCGGCCAGGGCAACCTCCTCGGCCTCGCCGAGCGGAACGGCCTCTCCAACATCCGCGTGGCCAACGGCGACGCCATCATCCTGCTCCGCGAGATGCTCGCCCCGGACGCCCTGTCCGGTCTGCGCGTGTACTTCCCGGACCCCTGGCCCAAGGCCCGCCACCACAAGCGCCGCCTGATCCAGCCGGAGTTCCTCTCCCTCGCCGCGACGCGGCTCGCCCCCGGCGCCGTACTGCACTGCGCGACCGACTGGGAGAACTACGCCGAGCAGATGCTCGAAGTGCTCACCGCGCACCCGGACTTCGAGAACACCCAGGAGGACGGCGGCTACACCCCGCGGCCCGCCTTCCGCCCTCTGACCCGCTTCGAGGGCCAGGGCCTGGACAAGGGGCACCTGGTCCACGACCTGATGTTCCGGCGCGCGGCACGCCCGTAGGAACGCGCGTGGAACGCCCGCGGAAAGGGCGGGTTGACGCAACGTTCATCCACAGCGACTGTCCGAACACGATCGCGAGTGTCAGTGCCAGTCGTTAGGGTCGTTGGATGTACGAGACGTACGCATCGCCTCCGCCCCCGGCGGCTCCGGCACCCGAGCCGGAGCCTGCCTCCGTCGCGCCCGCGGCGGACCACCCCCGGCGGCCGGGTGTCCTTCGCGGCGTCCGGCAGCGCGCCTTCTGGCGCAGCAGGGCGGTCCGCGCCACCGCGCTGATCGTGCTGCTCGCCCTGTCGGGTCTTGTGCTGTTCGCACTCGTACGGGAGCAGACCGGCACCCGCGGCTTCCTGGTCGGGCTCGGTCTCGCCGTGTTCCCGGTGCCGTTGCTGCTTGCGGCGTTCCGGTGGCTGGACCGGGTCGAGCCGGGACCCTGGCGGAATCTGGTCTTCGCGTTCGCCTGGGGCTCCTGCGCGGCGGCGCTCGTCGCGATCACGGCCAACAGCTTTGCCGTGCAGTGGATAGCCGTGGCCACCGCGGACCCCGACGGGGCGGACACGCTGGGGGCGACCTTCGTCGCGCCGTTCGTCGAGGAGTGCGCGAAGGCGGCGGCGATCCTGCTGGTCTTCCTGTTCCGCAGACGGCACTTCACGGGAATCGTGGACGGCGTGGTCTTCGCGGGCTTCACCGCGACCGGCTTCGCCTTCACCGAGAACATCCTCTACCTGGGCAATGCCTTCGGCGAGGACCAGGCGTTCGGCGTCTCCGGTCTCGGCGCGGTGACGGCGGGGACGTTCTTCGTGCGGGTGGTCATGTCCCCCTTCGCGCACCCTCTGTTCACCGTGCTGACCGGCATCGGCTTCGGCCTGGTGGCGCTCACGCCGACCCGCCGGATGCGCAACCGCGCCTGGGGGCGGATCCGCCGGGTCGTGCTGCCGCTGCTCGGTCTGCTCCTCGCGATGGGCATGCACTCCCTGTGGAACGGCTCGGCGTCCTTCGGCCCGCTCGCCTTCTACGGGGTGTACGGGCTGGTCATGGTCCCCGCGTTCGCGTTCCTGACCTGGCTGGCGATCTGGACCAGGCAGCGCGAACTGCGGATGCTGTCGGCCGAGTTGCCCGCGTACGCCGCCGCGGGCTGGCTGGACCCGGCCGAGCCGCTCGCACTGTCCTCGATGCGGGCCCGCTCGCTGGCCCAGGGGTTCGCGGCCCGGACGCACGGCCCCGGAGCCGCCAAGGCCGTCGCGGAGTACGAGAAGTCCGCGACGGCACTGGCCTTCCTTCGGTACCGGGCGCGGCGCGGGGCCGCGACCCCGGAGCTGGCCGCCGAATTCACCGCCCGCGAGTCGGAGCTGCTGCACGAGCTGTGGCAGCGCAAGCGGATCGCGGGCCCGGCACTGGTGTACGCGGCCCAGGTCACCGGCCGAATACGGCTGCTCCCGCCGCCGTACCACCCGGCCTACGCGGCCACGTACAACCCGTACAAGAGCTACTGACGGCACCGGGGCCGCGAGCGCACCATGCGGGAAACGGCCGTCAGGCAGTGGCGGCCGTCAGGCAGTGGCGGCCGTCAGGCAGTGGCGGCCGTCAGGCAGTCACGCACAAGCGGCTGTCACGCACAAGCGACCGTCAGGCGGAAGCGGCCGTCAGCTTCGCCAGCTCGGCGTCGCTGAGCGTCAGGTCCGCCACCGCGAGCAGCGCCGACAGCTGCTCGACCGTACGGGCGCTGGCGATCGGTGCCACGACGGTCGGCCGGGCAGCCAGCCAGGCCAGGGCCACGGATCCGACCTCGGCGCCGTGCTCCGCGGCCACCTCGTCGAGTGCGGCGAGGACCTTGCGCCCCCGCTCGGTCTCCAGGTGCTTGGCCGCCCCCTCGGCGCGTGCGCTCTGTACCGCGCCGCCGTCCGCCCGGTACTTGCCGGTCAGGAAACCGGACGCGAGCGCGTAGTACGGCACGGCCGCGAGACCGGCCTGCGACGCGACGTCCTGGAGCTCGCCCTCGTAGGTGTCGCGGGAGACGAGGTTGTAGTGCGGCTGGAGCGCGGTGTACTTCGCGAAGCCCTCGCGCTCGGCGAAGTCCAGCGACTCCCGCAGCCGGGCGGCGGAGATGTTGGAGGCGGCCACGGCCCGCACCTTGCCGTCCCGCACCAGCTGGTCGAGCGCGGCGACGAACTCCTCGACGGGCACGGACGGGTCGTCGTAGTGCGTGTAGTAGAGGTCGATGTAGTCGGTGCCCAGCCGGCGCAGCGACTCCTCGGCGGCGGCCTTGATCGTGGTGGCGGAGAGCCCCTTGTACGAGGGGTGGGCGCCGACCTTCGTGGCGACGACGACCTCGTCCCGGTTGCCCCGGGCGGCCAGCCATTCGCCGAGGACGCGCTCGGACTCGCCGCCCTCGTTGCCCGGGGCCCAGGCGGAGTAGACGTCGGCGGTGTCGACGAAGTTGCCGCCGCCGGCGGTGTACGCGTCGAGGACGGCGAAGGACTGGTCGCGGTCGGCGGTCCAGCCGAAGACGTTGCCGCCGAGGGCGAGCGGGAAGACATCGAGGCCGGAAGAGCCCAGCGGGCGCAGGTGGGAGGTCATGAGGACTTCAACCACCCGGCCCGCCCGACCATTCCATGCACCGGCCATCGATTCCGACCGGATCACTCCGGTTCGGACAGGGCCCGAGCGGATCACTCCGGTTCGGACAGGGCCCGAGCGGATCGCACCGGTTCGGTCGGGGTCCGACCGGGTCGGACGGACCCCGGCCGGATCAGACCGTCAGGCCCTTGTCCCGCAGCCAGGCCGCCGGGTCGATGCCGTCGCCGCCCGGGGTGCGCACTTCGAGGTGCAGGTGCGCGCCGCTCACGTTCCCGGTGGCGCCCACGTTGCCGATGACCTGCCCGGTCGACACGTCACCGCCGACCTGGACACTCATCTGGGAGAGGTGGCAGTACCAGATCTCCGTGCCGTCGTTCAGCTCCAGCACGATCCGGTAGCCGTACGACCCGGACCAGCCCGCGGACTTTATGGTCCCGCCGTGCACGGCCTTGACCGGTGTGCCCGCCTGGGCGGCGAAGTCGAGGCCGGTGTGCTGCCCGGAGGACCACATCGAGCCGGACTGCCCGTAGGTCGCGGTGAGGGTGTACGAGGAGGTGGGCAGCGAGTAGCTGGCGGCCAGCTTGGCGAGCCGCTCGGCCTCCGCCTTGGCCGCTGCCTTCGCCTCGGCCGCCGCCTTCGCCTTGGCCTCTGCCTCGCGCTTCGCCTGCTCGACCTTCTCCGCCTTGGCGTCGGCCTCGTCGCGCTGCTTCTTGGCCTCGGCGGCGGCGTCCTTGACGGCCTGCTCGCGCGCGGCCTCCCGGACGGCCTCGTCGGCGACGGAGCGCTGCTGCTCGGCCTGGTGGAGGATCCGCGCCCGCAGGCTCTCGCCCGCACCGGTCTGCTGCCCGGCGGCTGCGGGAGTGGCGGAGGCGGCGGCCGGAACGGAGGCGACCACCACGCCCGTACCGGAGTCGGAGCCCGCATCGGAGTCGGAGCCCGACACCAGCGCGCCCACGCCCGGCAGCGACTCGGCGGCCGGCAGCGAGTCCGCGAGCGAGGCGAGGGAGTCGGAGAGCTGGTCCGGCAGCGAGATCGAGACGGCCGGCTTCTCCTGGGCGGTGGCGATCCCGCCGGCGCCGACGGCGGCGATGACGCCGACTCCCAGCACCGTGGAGCTACGGGCCAGGGAGCCGCGCTGCTTGGCGACGCGGTGCTTGCCGCGCACCGGAACGAGGGACTCCTCGGTGGGGTTCCACTCCTCGGCCGAGGCGGCGGGGCCACCGAAGGCGCTGCCGTAGATGCCGTCGGAGGGGCGGCCGTCGGAGAGGGCGTCGGAAAGGCTGTCGGAGGAACCCCCGAAGGAGTTGCCTGAGGATCCGTCGAACTCCGCGAATCCCTGGAAGCCGCCCTGAGGCTGCTGAGACTGCTGGCGCTGCTGCGGAATCTCGGGCGCGAGGCCGACGAGCGTGTCGCCCCGGCCGTCCGTCCGGCCGCCCGTCGGGCCCTCCGTGTCGTTGGGGACTCCGTACGCCACGTATGAAAAAGCGGGGGCCGGTGTTTCGGGGGCAGGCCTGTTGGACGCCACGGGGGCGCGCTCCTTTCCTTCCTTCTCGCCTACCGGGTTAGCTGACGGGTTCGGAGCAGGAAGGTCTCCTACGGGCCAGGTTCGGCCCGATTCACCCCAATTGGTGGTTCCCCGGTTTCCTCACGGAATTCGGCGCACGCGCACGGCGCCGTCTCTGACGACGACTGGGACGACCGCACTGCGTTATCGAACGTTAATAGACACACAAGTGGAATTCCAAGCTGTTCCAGGTGATCGTTAACGCTGTGCGGGGGGCCATGGCCAAGGCATACGGGCACATATGACCGCGAATCAGGACGACGCAGCGGCCTCCCGAAGCACATGCGCCCCACCCCCGCAAACCCTCCACAACTGATAGATCGTCAATTGTTATGCGGAGGGCTCCCCTTCGAACACACCCCGTGACCGACCGGCCGCACACACCCCGCGCACGCACTGCTCCCGCCGCGCACACGCACCGCACCCGCCCCGCTCACGGCCGCTTCACGATCTCCACGGTCCGCCGCCGCTCCGGCTGCCCCACCCCCGGCCGCCCCACCGCGAGCAGCGCCATGTCGTCGGTCTGCTTCCCGCCCGTATGCACCCTTACGTCACTGGTCAGCGCGTCCAGCACGTCCTCGGGACCGGGGTAGAG
The DNA here is from genome assembly GCF_053610825.1 of Streptomyces sp. NPDC054863. NCBI lineage: Bacteria > Bacillati > Actinomycetota > Actinomycetes > Kitasatosporales > Streptomycetaceae > Streptomyces > Streptomyces sp. NPDC054863. The sequence continues at coordinate 20,611 of NZ_JBSGZD010000053.1, forward strand.
CGAGCGCCGCAGCCGCACCGCCGGGTCGTAGAAGACCCCGGCGCCGTCCCGCGCCTCGGAGAGACCGTCCGTGTAGAACACCAGCGTCGAACCCGCGGGGTACCCGAACTCCCGCGCCCGGTCGGGCCAGTCCCCCAGGTCCCCCATCCCCAGCGGCAGCGCGAACTCCTCGGGCGCCAGCACGTCCAGCTCGCCGTCCGCGTACAGCAGCAGCGGCTCGGGATGCCCCCGGTTCACCAGTCGTACGACGCCCTCGCCGCGCGGGATCTCGGCGAGCACCGCAGTCGTGAAGCCCTCCAGCGCGTCCAGCCCGTCCCGCCGGCGGCCCTCGCGCGCCAGCGCCCGCTCCAGCCGCTGCGCGACGCCCTCCAGGCAGCTCTCGGTCTCGGCCGCCTCCCGGAACGCACCCACCACCACCGCGACCGCCTCGACGGCCTCAAGTCCCTTGCCCCGTACGTCACCCACGACGAGCCGCACCCCGTACGGAGTGTCCTGCACGGCAAACAGGTCGCCCCCGATGAACGCGTCCGCCTCCGCCGCCTCGTACCGCGCGGCGATCTCAAGACCGCCGATCCGGTCCGGCGGGATCGGCACGACGGCCCGCTGCGCCGCCTCGGCGATGACCCGTACCGACGCGAGCTGCCTGCCACTCCTGCGTACGACCCGGTTGATCAGGATCGCGAGCACGGACACCGTCAGCACGGTCACCAGCTCGGTCACGCCCACCACGCTCTTCAGGGTGTCGTCGGCGATCCTCAGCCCCACCACGGCCAGCGCGGCGGCACACGCGGTCAGCCCGGTGGTGACCAGCGAGAAGAACGGTGCGGCGATCAGCGGAGCGGCTGCGAACAGCGGCGAGCCCGTGAAGTCGGACGGCGTCAGCGCGTCGAAGAAGAGCCCGCCCGCGATCATCAGCGCGGGCAGCATCCGCACGAACCGCCGCGTCTTCTTGCCGCCCCCGCCGTCCCCGGCCCCCGACCCGTTCCCCGGCCTGCCCCCGGAACCGCTCCCGGACCCGGTCCTGGCCCCTGCCCGGACCCCTTCCCTGGCCCCTGCCCCTGTGTCTGTCCCGGCCCCGTCGCTTCCGCGTCCGTACCCCGCCACCGTCAGTTCTCCTGCCCAGGTCCGCACCGGGTGCGGACGGTACCGCTCCCCACCCAGGCTGGCCGGAGCCGCGCCGTACGGCGAATCGGCATCCGCCATGTGGGGGACGGCCCGGGCGCAACTCCGTACATACGCGGACAAACGCCTGAGGCCCGGAACTCTTTCGAGTTCCGGGCCTCAGGACTTCACTACTTCTTCAGTAGCGGGGACAGGATTTGAACCTGCGACCTCTGGGTTATGAGCCCAGCGAGCTACCGAGCTGCTCCACCCCGCGTCGGTAAACACCACCTTACGCCATCCGGGCGGCCCCTCCGACCACTCGCGCACACACCGCCCCGCCACCCCCTGAACGCCCCCGCGTTCTCCCGCACCCTGGTGCTCAACGTCCTCCTGGAGGCGGAGCAGAAGGCGGCAGAGGCCCACGGCGGAGGGCCCTGCGACCCTGCCGGGCCCTTCGAGGGCACCGTCGGCGCCATCGGCGAGTTCCTGAGCGTGGACCCGTCCGTGGCCAGCCACATGGTGTCCGACTGGACCGAATCCGACCGCCCGCAGTTCGCCCGCCTCGTACTCCGCTACGTCGAGGCCCAGGACTCCCTGCGCCACCACGACCCGGTCCGGGGCACCCCACTCCGAAACGACGGAACGCCCCGACCGGCATAAACCGATCGAGGCGCTCCTCCGCAGGTCAGAGACGTGAGCCTCTCACTTCGTCCTGTAGGCCATGTCGGACTCGAACCGACAACCAACGGATTAAAAGTCCCGACAAAGACGTGCCGGAGGATGACGCCGTATGACACGCTCTGTCATACACACAGGTCAACAGCAGTCCTCGTAACGCCTTATGACGGCTCGTGTCGTTCCGTACTTCAGCGTCCGAGCACGCACGGAGCACGCACGGAGCGCGCGCCCATGAAGGGTGACTGCGCAGCAGCAAGAACGACGGAGGGGCCGAGCATCACGTGATGCTCGGCCCCTCTCTCGTCTACTGCTGCCGCTTCCCCTGCTCGGACTTTGGGTTCCGCCGACACGCCTCACCCTGGCTCTGTGGTGACAGTCCGTTAAGAACGAGTTCTAGGGCTCGCGCCCCGGCGGGGGTGATGTGCCGAGAGTCAATCGCGATGCGGGATTCGTCAGCGCCTCGATACGCGAGTGCTGGTACTCCCTCGTCGAGCCGGACCCGTTGGACGTGGAACACGTGCGTACCCCCCTGGTACCGCGCGACAGTGCCGCGCGTCCGCTGCTCCCTGGTCAGTCCCACCGGGAGTCATTGACCGCCGACGACGGCTCGACGCTGGGGGTCTCGACGGGGGCCGGCTCGGTCGCGGCGTCCGCCACGACGACGGGGGCCTGCTCGTTGATCTGGAGTGCTGCGGCACCGGTCAGTGCGGCGACTGCAAGGAGCGCGGCCGAGGCGGCCCGTGCAAGGGACGTGATGCTCATGGTTCTCCGTTCCGGTTACACCCCACTCGAACATGCGTGCGTTTGAGTGGCTTCTGTCCTACCGTGGACCCTCCGGCGAACGTGATCAAGGCATTACGCAGTGCTTCTTTACGAACGTCCTAAGTAAGAAGGGGTGGACCATGACCGACCCGGCGGCGATACCCCCTCCCCCTAACCGCTTGCGACTGTCACCCGCAGCCCTCGCGCTCTACCAGCGGATAGACCGAGGCGAAGACATCGACACCGTGGCGGACGCCGTCCCCCTCGCCGAGCTCGTCGAGATGGGCGTCGCGCTTCCGCATCCTCGGATGCCGGAACGCCCCACCCTTCTCTCTCTGCACCAGGCCGAGCGACAGATGCGTGCCAAGGCCGAGCAGAGGCTGCGCGCCGCCGTCGACCACATGGCAGAGATTCCGGGCTTCCTGGCCGAGCTGGAAGTGCAGGCCCACCGCAGCAACAGCAGCGTCACTTGGCTGGACGGCGTCGCACGTGTCAACGAGGTGATCAACTCGCTCGGCTTCCAGTGCGAGGAAGTCCTCGCCGCACAGCCGAATGTGCAACGGAAGACTCACGAGGTCTTGATCGCCGACTCAGACATCGCACTTCTGAAGCGCGGCGGCGTCATGAAGACCCTGTACCCGGCAAGCGCGAGGCACGAGGCGCGGCAACAGGACTGGGTCGAGTCGATGGTGCCGCTCGGCGCGCAGGTACGGACCCTGTCGAGTCCCTACCTTCGGTACATCGTGGCCGATCGTCGAGACGTGATCGTCCCGGACCATGCCGGGGGGCGTGAATCCAGTGTCGGCGCCTACCACATCAACGACCGCGTCACGGGGGCCTTCGTCGCAGACTGGTTCGCGCTCGACTGGGCTCGCGCACAGCCATGGTTGGCGAGCGGCGAAACGCCGTGCAGTGCCGCGCAGACGACGCAGACTCAGCGCGCGATTCTGCGGCTTCTGTGCGAAGGGCTGGACCAGGACGCGATCGGCAGACGCTTGGGCTACAGCAAGCGCACCGTCGGCAAGGAGCTGGGCAAGCTGCGAGCGAAGTTGGGGTTCGCCACCCTGTATCAGGTGATTGCCTGGTGGGTGCAGTCCGATGAGCAGAGCTTCGACTAAGCCTCTTCGCTCTTCCACTGGGCAAGGAGCTCAGCGGCCCGGGGCATATCCTCGGCGGTGAGGCCCGGCACGTACGCCACGACGAGTGAGCCGTCTCCGGAGTCGTCGAGGGGGTTACCCGCCATGAGGCCGACGAACTGCTGCGCGGCGGCGATCTGTACGTCGTGCAGCGGTCGGCCAACCGCCGCGGCAACGGCCCCGACCAACCCCGGGTGGATCTTGACCGACTCCCCTTGCCCGAGCTTCCACAGCACGTTGCGCGAGGGGCGGTAGTCCGACTTGGGATCGACGGCGCGCTGTTCGAGCTCGCGGATGGTGCAGGACTTCAAGGCTTCGCGGACTAGGTCCGCGAAGGGTGTGCCGGAATCCCACACGGGCTCTCATCTCCACTCTGTCTCTGTCTCCGAACGCGAACAGTTAACCACCCATAGGGCCGAGCCGCAGCCTCCCAAAGTGCGTTGACGTGCAGTTGTTGTGAACTTAACTTGTCCTTGTCCCCGAACGAGGACAGAGTCGATCAAAGCTTGTGGTCCATTCATGGGCTGGTCAGAGGCATGTCATGTGCGCCGTGCAGGCGCCGATTCATGGGGAGATTCAGTGACTGTCGAGTTCCTTGGTCCGCCGCCGGCAGGGAAGAACACGAAGCACAACCGGGCCGCGCAGGCCCTCCGGGCACGGCCCGAAGAGTGGGCAGTGGTGCAGCGATCCGCTTCACCAGCCTGCGCAGCATCTGCCGCGCAGGCGATCCGGACGGGACGACTCGCCGCATACGCCCCGGCTGGTGACTTCCAGGCGATTGCCCGCACGGTCGACGGCAGCGGCAACGTCGAGCACCGGGTCTACGTGCGGTACGTCGGGGCGTCGCAGTGACAGCGACCGCCTCCCCGACCGGGGCCGCGGTCGCTCCGCCAAACCTCGACCGCGAGCGATGGCTCGGCAGGCGGTCCGAGATCGTCGAGCAAGCCGTTGTCGGCGCCGCCTCCCAGTGATCTACGGCCCCAACTTGCCGACTCGGTGCGGGCATTGGGACGGGAGCACCCTGCGCTACTGCCGCGCCGTCGACGGCGTTCGCCGCTACCTCACCGGCAGTCGCTGCCCCCTTCACACCCCTGCCGCCCTCGCCGGGCAGCCCGAGCCGCCCGGATCGCCAACGCCACACAGGAGAAGGACCGTTGAGCCTCGACGCGATGGATTGGGTGTGGACCAAGTCCGCGGCCAAGGGCACCGCCCGCACGGTGCTGCTCGCCATCGCCGACAAGTGCCCTGACAAGTCCTGCACCGCGTACGCCGGTACGACGATGCTCGTTCAGCGCACCAACGCCGCCCGCTCGTCCGTGCAGACCGCCGTCGACAAGCTGCTCGCCGGCAACGAACTGGAGACCGTGAAGGGCGAAACCGGCCCCCGGGGAGAAACGGTTTACCGGCTCCCCCTTGCCGTCGGGCACTTCCGGGCCGCGCCCGAAGAGTCCCGTTCGAGGGGCCCGGAATCCGGGCCGGTACGGAATCCGGGCCCGCCCGGAAACCGGGCCCCCGGGGGCAGTGAATCCGGGCCCCAGGGGCAGGGAAACCGGGCCCCCACCGGCCCGGATTCCGGGCCCCAGAACGCAAGAGAACGCAAGCACCAAGCAGAACAGCAGCCACGCGCGACCCCCTCGCCGTTGATTCCCGAGCTGCGCTCCCTCGGCGATGCCCTCGACGCTTCCGGCGTCGCGGTCCGCTGGACGCTCGGCCTCGGCGAGCAGCGCGACACCTACCGCCTCGTCCAGGCGCACGGTGTCGAGGCCCTCGTCGAGCTCGCCGCCCGCCGCACCTCCCCGGGCACCGAGGCCAAGCCCGCCCGGTACTGGCTCAAGGTCTGGTCCGACCTCGACCGGGCGCCCACTGGCCCGAACGTCGTCCCCTTGCGCCCCTCGGCCGGACCCACGCCGTACACCGACAACCTCGCCGCCGGCCTCGCCCTGCTGAAAGCCCAGAAGAAGGGCACCACCCCATGATTGAAGACGAGTTGACGGCCCTGCTGGCCTTTGCCCGCACCCGTGATTCCCGAGTGCACCGGATCCTCGCCGACCCGCAGCAGTCCGCCCGCACCATCGCCGAATGGACCGACGCCCTCGCCGACGTCCCCGCCATGCTCCCCGCCACCGGGTGGGACGCCTCGCACGCCGTCCGCCGCTACTACGAGCAGCGCGGCAACGACCGCTCCTCGCAGTTCCGGCCCGTCGAGCCGCACGACGTCCTCGCCGCATGGGCGCCGCACCGGGCCGAGCTCATGAACCGGCACACCGACCCCGTGCCCGCCGCCGACCCGGATAACCCGCAGGCGTGGCGCGAGGAACTGCTCGGCACCCGCGCCGCCGTCGCACACGGACACGTGCCACCCGCGCAGTACCGGGCCGCCATCGACCGCCCCGGGCAGCGACGGCTCGTCGCCCTGGTCGAGGACGTTGGAACCGTGCCCCGCTCGTACGTACCGCCCGCAGTAGCCGACGAGCTCGCCGCGCAGGGGTTCGGCACACGGCGCAAGGGGTTCCCCGAGCTGGAAGTCGGATGCCCTCTGCACACCTGCCGCGCGCATCCTCGCCGACGCTGCCGACGGCCCAGCGGAACCGAACTGCGCGAGCACACGCACGACCTGCGGCAGCGCGCCTACTCCGAGCACCTCGGTCACCTCATGGCCCAGACACCAGCCGGACGGCCCACCCGCGCCCGCCACTCCACCGGAGGACAGCACCGATGACCCCCGACGCCGTTCGCGCCTCGATGGCTGCCCACTTGGTCGAAACCCTCGACGTGCACCCCCACCTCGCCGCCATGACCGCCCAATCCCTCTCCGACCGCCTCACCGCCGACGGATGGGAAATCAACACCGTTCGTGTGCAGGACATCGGTCATCACCAACACCACGAACACCAACCGGCGCGACCGGTCGCGCCTCGCGCGCGGGAAACCCTCCGCGTACTCGACGTTCATGAAGTTGCGGACGAAGAAACCCCAACCCGTCGCCTCGTCCCTCGCCGTACCCGTACGGACGGAGCGACCCCGTGAACGCCCACCTCGTCGCCGCCCTCGTCGCCCTGCTCGTCCTCGCCTCGGGTGTCCCGCTCGGCCGGCTCGCCTGCCGACGCGACCCCGGACCCCTGCGACGCCACCCTGCCGACACCCGGGGCGCGTGCCCCTCCGACTGCCGAACCTGCACCGCACTGAAGGAGCGCCACCAGTGAGCCGCCGCATCGACTCCCGACGAGGACGTACTGCCCACCGCGACGCCGCACGCGACGAACGCCGTGCACGGCTGCGTCTGCTGCTCGCCCGCGTCGACCGGGGCGTGCTCACCCCCGAGGACTGCGCGGCCCTGCGCGGCGAGGTCGAGGCTGAGGTCGCCGAGTCGGACACCTACCGGCGCAGCGCGACCGGGCAGCAGGCAGCAGCCATGCGCTTGCACCACCGGATCGAGGCCGCCGAGCAGGCCCTCGTCGAAACCGAGGCCGAGCGCGACGAGGCCCTCGCCCTGCTCGCCGACACCCGCGCGTGAGACCAGAACGAACAGGAGCAGCGCCGATGCACCACGCCACCGCCGTACATGAGACCGTCGCCGCCCTGCGCACCATCCGGGAGCAGTGGGGCGAGCTGCTGCTCGCCATCGCCACCCCGCCCGCCGCCGTCTGGCCCCCGAGGCAGCTCGCCCACACCATGCGCGGCGACGAGCAGCTCGTCGTCGAGGACCGAGCGCCCCTCGTCCTGCGCGAGCACCCCGCCCCGGCCAACCTCGACGCACTCGACGCCGGCCTCGCCATCGAGCGCGCGATCTTCGACGTCGCCGACACCCTCGCCGCCGCTGTCCAGCAGGGGCAGGGCCCGCAGGACCCCCGACGCTGGGCATACCCCGACCCGGGCGCAGTCGACATCCGGCGCAGCCACGGATCGAGGGCGCACGGGCTGCACTTCGCCTGTGTGTGGGTCGAGGGGCGGGTGCGCGACGAGGACATCGAGCCCGAGCGGCAGCTCGACGGAAGCCTCGCCGGTGCCCCATTCGCGGCTCTGCCCCCGCATCTGCTGCACGAGGTACGCCGTACTGCCCGCATCGCCGAGGGGCGGCTGCTGCGCTCGCTCGGCCTCGACCAACGGCACACCTCCGTCCCCGTACCGTGCCCGTGGTGCGGAGGCGAGCTCACCCTGCGCACTGGGCCCGACGAGGCTCCGAGCGCGACATGTTCAACCGGTGCCCCATGCACCGCACCCGTACCGCTGGACGCGCAAGAGTGCCGCGTATGGGCTTGGTCAGCCCTCCCTGAGCTTGTGATCGCGCTCGATCACAGTCCGCCTCGTCGCCAGGGCTCAGCGCGCCCTCGTGGGTGCTCTGGCAGGGGTACCACACCCAATTCCTTTTCGTAGGAGAAACGGTGAATTGCACGTGTGAGTGCCTCTGCGTCGGGATCCTCCCTCTAGTTAAGTTCACGTAGAGAGGCGGTACCGGTGATGCACGTATGCCCGAGCACGATCAGCGCCATCATTGACACGGTCGACGGCAATGACGGCGTCTCCTTGGTCAGAACGGCAACTGTTAAAGCCCTCGAAGGTAAGGAGCGCCTTCGAATGGCACGCCTTGAAGAGGTCTTCAGGCTCCTGGAACAGCGGGGATACAAGTGCTATCCGAGTACGCCCATCTCCTCGACCGCATGGACCTTCACGGTCTACCGGCGCGATCTGTTGAACGTCGACCTAACCAAGATCGCGGGCAAAGTCGAGCTGGCAACGGCGATGGAGTGCGTCCTTAACTCGTTGCGTCACCCCTACTGGGCCCGCGAAGCGCCCTTTCAGCGTCAGCTGCGAGATGCTCTGCGGAGGCTTTCGACCGCACGAACGCGGGAAGCGCAGGCAACCTCACAACACCTCCGAGCCGTTTAGCGCCCGGAAGCCCACGCACGTCCGCCCCACCACGCACTTCTGTGGCGGGGCGGACGCTTGCCCGCTGAGGGACACGCTGTGTCAGATGCGCGACCTTGCAGGTTGGCAGGGCAAGACCCTGCCGGATCGGCCTAAGCCGTCCGGCGGGCCTCGAAGACCACCAGGAACGGGGAGACGTAGCCGGACGCCTCCACCGGGGTGGCCTTACCGGACAGGACGAGGCAGACGCCGGCGGCCAAGGCGCCGCCGTACATCAAGCCGCGCATCGTTTCGGAACGCGGGCCCGCGGGGGCCGACGACTCCTTATCTTCGTTCTGGTTGGGTTTGTCAGGGGTGGACTCAGCCATACTGAACTTGCTCCTGTTCTGCGAAGGGCGAGAGCACGGGCCACCCGCGGGGCCTGAGAAACAACGCGGGTGGCCTGCACCTTTGTGCGCGAGGAAGGGACCTCGCAGCGGAGTACGTCAACGATGGGGCAAAACGGGCACCCACTCGATTACGCACTTGTCTGGGCGTATCCATCCCCTTCCGGCCAAATGACCTTGATCTCTACGGACTCACAGAGATCAAGAAGGTCGCCCTCGGGCCGGGAAGGCACGAGAAGTGCGAGGTGCCGCGGTCGCGGGTGGATGTGGCGGCGGTAGTCGACGAGTTGTCCGATGGCCATGCGAACGGCTTCACGGGTGACGGTGCCCTTGGCCTCGACGAGGATTTCATCTGTGGCGTCGTAGATATCCGTGTACAGGGCTTTGAGCACACCCTGCGGGAGGATCTTGTGGCGCATGACCTCGTGGCCTTTGCCGCGGAGGTGCTCGACGTACGCGCGCACGAGTGACGCCTCGCGGCGTTCGGCTTCATAGGGCCCTCGGGCTGGGTCAACGAGGGCGCGTTCGGCGTGCTGCTGCTCAACGTCCACCTCGGCAACCACGGTCTTGCGACTCGGGGTGTGGGCGAGCCGACCACCCTTGCGCGTGGTTTCGTCCACCGGGTCCAGGCGAAACATGATCACGCTGCGGACTTCGCCGTTGGTGTCGGGGGCGTCCGTGCGGTACCAGGGGTCATCGTCCGCGAGGACGAACTCACCGACGTACTCAACTACTCCGGTTGCTACGTACTGGAAGAGGCGGAGCGCCCGTCCTTCTTCCGCATGGCTCAAGATCGTCAGGTTGCCCTGCGTCATCTTTTGGTCGCCGAGTTGCCCCTCACCTGCGTAGTGGTAGCAACCGTCGTCGCCCCAGCCGTCGAAGTAGCCGTGCTGGCGCCCCTTCACCGGGTCCGTGAACAGCAGGACATTAGCGGTCACACGCGATGGGCCGATCCCTCCCTGCCGGCGACCGCCGTAGATCGCGTGCAGGTCCGTCCGCTTGAGCCGCTCACCCACCGGCACCGTCCACTCGACCACTTATCGGCTCCATCTTTAGGTCACATCTGGCACCTAAAAATGTACCGCACCCTGTCGATGTGAGCGCAGCCATGACCACCGTCCGACGAGATGAGCGGCGCCCCCTGATCCACGAATTAACTAACCAACTAGCTACTTTTGATCCTGCATCAGGTGCTTTAGGGCGATTGGAATGTGCCATTCCGCTGCCACCCAGCTCGGTTGCGCGTTATCGAATCGTGACCTAAAGTTCGAGGTGCCTCCGGCGTGCCCGGAAACAACACCCCCTGACCCGTGTGCCCCGCCCCCCCGGTGGTGGGGCACACGCATGTCCGCCAGGAGGTGAGCACGTGGCCGAGCCGATCACCGACCGGGACCGCGAACAGGTTCGCCAGCTGCACGCCGAGGGCAAGTCCCGAAACCGGATCGCCCGCGAGCTCGGGCGCAGCGCGGCCACCGTGAGCAAGATCGCCCGATCGGAGGGGCTCGCGTTTAGCGGGGGCGCTCGCGTCGCCGCTGCCACCGAGGCTCGACGAGCAGACGCTGCCGCACGGCGCGAGTTGCTCGCCTACGAGGCCCTCGACGGTGCGCTCGGCCAAGTTGCCCGCACGGGAGGGGCCGAGACCGCACGCGATGCCCGCGATCACGCGACGGCCGCACGCGCCTTGACCGAAGTACACGCCCGCGTGGCCGAGCTCGCCCGACACAGCAGCACGGGGAGCAGCGGCGGCTCGATGCTCGACCGCCTCGGCGAGGCCCTGCTCGGCAGGCCCGGGGGTGACGGACAGGGGGCGTGATGGGCGAGCCCGCCCCCCTCTCCGACAAGCAACTCGACTCCATCCGAGGCGCGCTCGCCCGCATCAACATCTGGCACGGCTCGGTGCGCAGTGGGAAGACCATTGCGAGCCTCGTCTGCTTCCTGCTCATGGTGCGCCGCGCCCCCGCCTCGGGCCTGATCGTCATCTGCGGGCGCAGTCTCCAGACCATCGAACGCAACTGCCTGGACGTCCTGCAAGACCCGATCCTGTTCGGGGACGCCGCCGCCGAGGTCCACCACACCCGGGGCGCGACAACGGCCGTGATCCTGGGGCGCGTTGTGCACCTGATCGGCGCGAGCGACGCGCGGGCCGAGGGCCGGCTGCGAGGGCTGACTGCCTCGCTCGCGTACTGCGACGAGGTGACGCTGCTCCCCGCAGCGTTCTTCCGGCAACTGCTTGCCCGACTGTCGGTGCCCGGGGCGAAGCTGCTCGGCACGACGAACCCCGACTCGCCCCGCCATTGGCTGCGGACCGATTACCTCGACCGTGCCGACGAACTCGACCTCGCCGCCTTTCACTTCCGCCTCGCAGACAATCCGTCGCTGGAGCCGGCCTACGTCAACGCGCTCGCCGCCGAGTTCACCGGCCTATGGCGCCGCCGCATGATCGAGGGCGAGTGGGTTGTCGCCGAGGGCGCGATCTACGACTGCTACGACGAGCAGCGGCACCTCGTCGACGAGCTGCCCACCATGCACCGGTATTGGGTCGGTCTGGACTACGGCACGGCGAACCCCTTCTCGGCCCTCGTGCTCGGCATGGGGGACGACAACCGGCTGTACGTCGTGAGCGAGTGGCGCCACGACTCGCGCGCCGCACACCGGCAGATGACTGACGCCCAGTACAGCGACGCCGTACGAGCCTGGCTCGACGAGCTCGGCGTCGAGCCCGAGTGGACGTTCGTCGACCCGAGCGCCGCGTCGTTCTCCACACAGCTTTGGGCCGACGGGCACCCCGGCGTCACCAAGGCCGTGAACGACGTCCTCGACGGCATCCGGTCCGTGTCGGTCGCCCTCGCGTCCGGCCTGCTCCGCATCCACCGCTCATGTGCCGGCCTGCTCGCTGAACTCCCCAACTACGTATGGGATTCGACGGCTGCCGAACGCGGCGAGGACAAGCCAGCGAAACGGGACGATCACTCGCTCGATGCCCTGCGGTACGTGATCCACTCGACGGCGCACGAGTGGCGTCACCTCCTCACGGCATCTACTTCCCGTTCATCCGCCACGCTTCTTATCTAGATCCCAGCCCAGGAAGAGCACCCCAACGGTCATGAGGCCACCAGTCATCACTAGTGAGCGCGCGTCGATCAGGGCCCCCAAGCCCCCGACAGCGAAGCCAAGGAGGAGCAGGACAAGCAGCGCACGGCTCTGCTGCATCTTTATGCGCTCACTGTGTTCTTGCTGATCCTGTAGTTGCTTCTCTTCTTCTCGGCGGACCTGGCGCAGGGCCGCGGCCATCTGCTCTTGAAACCGGTCCGACGGCGCAATGACATTGATGTCCCCCCGGACGTCCCGCGCCTGAATCGACATCCCGTGGATATGGCTGCCGGTGATCTTGTTGAAAGTGTCGTTGCCCCGGTGCATACGTCGACGGTAGTGCGCAACTTGGGAACCAGTGGGCCAAATCGCAGCATTGGTCAATGACCGTCTCATCCAAGCTGAGGTTGAAAGGGGGAGCTTGTGCCACTGCCTGAGAACGGCGCCCCGTGGCCCCCGCCGCACCTCTCCCGGCTGCTCGCCGAGATGCGCGTCGATGACGCGTGGTACTCCGGAGATCACAAACGGCTCGCCGCCGTCTACCGGAACAGCCCGACGCGCAAGGACGGGCGACGCCGCCTCTGGGCACGCGACCACCCGCAGCCTGGCAAGCACGAGTCACGCCTGCACATCCCTCTCGCCGGCGACATCGCCACCGCTTCCGCCGACCTGCTGTTCGCCGAACCGCCCGTGTTCACCGTCGCCGACCCAACGACGCAGGACAGGCTCGACGAGCTCGCCGAGTCGGACGGCATCGCGAACACGCTGCTCGAAGCTGCCGAGGTCGCCGCCGCCCTCGGGGGCGTCTACCTCCGTGTCACGTGGGATAACGAACTCGCAGACCGGCCCCTGCTCACGGTGGTGCACGCCGACGCCGCCGTGCCTGACTTCAGGTGGGGGCAGTTGACCGCCGCCACCTTCTGGCGCGAGCTCCCCTCGGACTCCGCCACCGTGTGGCGACACCTCGAACGGCACGAGAAGGGCCGCATCCTGCACGGCCTCTACCAGGGGTCGCCCGACCGCCTCGGCACACGGGTGCCACTCACCGAGCACCCGGAAACCGCCCCGCTCGCTGCCTCCCTCGGCCCCGAGGGCGACGCCATCGTGACCGGCCTCGACCGCCTTACCGCCGCCTACATTCCCAACGTCCGCCCGAACCGCCGTCACCGCGGATCGCCGTTCGGACTCAGTGACTACGGCGTCCCGCTGTATGACCTGTTCGATGGCCTGGACACCACATGGACATCATGGATTCGCGATCTGCGGCTCGCCCGCGCGCGGCTGATCATCCCCGATGCCTATCTGCGCGATCACGGGCCGGGCAGGGGAGCCTCGTTTGACGACGACCGCGAGGTCTGGCAGCTCCTGAACATCCCGCCGACCGAGACCAACGGGGGCATCACCATGGCCCAGTTCGCGATCCGAGTCGACGAACACGAGCGGACGGCCGAGGCAGCCACCAAGCAGGCCGTACGGTCCGCCGGCTACTCGCTCGGTACGTTCGGCATCGGCGACGAGGGCGGCGCGGTAACCGCGACCGAGGTCAAGTCGCGGGACCGCCGCAGCCTGACCACGCGCGGCAAGAAGTCGCGTTACTGGGCGCCGCAAATCACCGAGATGCTGTTCGTGATGCTGCTGCTCGACCGGCAGATGTTCACCCCGGGCCTCGTCCCCGAGCGGCCTCGGACCGAGTTCGGCGACTCCGTGAGTGAGGACATGAACACCCTCGCGCAGACCCTTTCCCTGTTCCAGCAGGCGCAGGCCGTAAGCGTCGACACAAAGGTGCGCATGGTCCACCCGGAGTGGGACGAGACGGCCGTGCAGGAAGAAGTCGCACGCATCCTCACCGAGACCGGGCAGTCCGTGCCCGACCCCATGCAATCGGGGGCGCTCATGTAACTGTATAACGAATCCCAGCCACCCCATCATCACGTTCCAGACAAATCGCAATGAAGATTTCCGGCTGCCCATTTCACGCGTATTCGTTGCCATAAAAGAGAACCGAATCGAGCGACTGAATGGAGGTCCATAAAAGGTTGCAGGTCAGAGGGTGCGATGTGACACAAGATTAGCGCATTTCCTCATATTTATACGCAGCTTCACTTAGAGCAAATCTATATCAATAACACTCCCCTCCAGCCGTTTGCGCTGGTCAGGTGCGAGTCTCCATGCTCTGCCCATGGACATCGCAACCGGCGCGATCATCGCCGCCTTTGGAGTACTCGGGCTCTTCATCACCCTCGCAGCCGCAACCCTCCGTCAGCTCCCTGACCTCATTGCCGCATACCGGGCAGTGCAGCGCAGCCTTAGGGACCCTGATGAATCGAATGGTTCCGAGATGTAAGAACGTCGCACGATCGGGGGGACATGCCCGTTCACCCCGGAATGGTCGAGGATCTCTCGGCCGGCGTCCGCGACCTGTACGCAGACGCCGAGCAGCGGCTGTTCGGCATCGTCGCCCGGCAGCTCGCCGCCGGGTACGACGCCCCCGGTTGGGCCACCGCGAAACTCGCCGACATCCAGCCGCTGCGCCGTGCCGCGCAGGGAGTCGTCGGCTCCCTTGCCACGGCGACGCAGTTGGAAGTGTGGGACGCCGTCGCCGAGGCGTACAACGACGGCGCACGGGCAGGGCTCGCCGAACTCGGCGCCCTGCACGACGACGACGTACGGCGCATCGCCGAGAGCACCCCCAACACCCGGGCGGTCGACCGCCTCGCCGCCGAGACGATCGAGCTCGTCACCGAGACCCATCGGGGCATTCTGCGCGGCGTCGAGGACGGGTTCCGGCAGGTGATCGCCGAAGTCTCGGCGACGCCGCTCCTGGGCATTGACACCCGCAGGCAGGCCACCCAACGGGCGATGGAACGGTTCGCCGACCGGGGGCTGCGTGTGTTCGTCGACAAGGGCGGGCGCGCGTGGCAGATGACGTCTTACGCCGAGATGGCCACCCGTACCGCTGTGGGGCGTGCCGCAGTCGAGGGGCACGGCGACCGGCTGCGCGCCGCTGGACTCGACCTCGTCATCGTGTCCGCCGCTCCCCATCACTGCCCGCTCTGCGACCCGTTCGAGGGCAAGGTCTTGTCCCTCGACGGCCCCGACGGCGCCCGCACGGTCGAGGCCGAGCACACGGTCGAGGACGGACGCACCGTGCGCGTGGACATCGCCGGAAGTGTCGCCGAGGCGCGGCGGCGAGGGCTTCAACACCCAAACTGTCGCCACTCGTTGAGCCTCTTCCTTCCTGGCGTGACCGTTGCCCCCGTCGACCGTTCCGAGGACTCCGACGGGTACGAGGCGTCGCAGAAGCAGCGCGCGATCGAGCGCGGGATCAGGAAGTGGAAGAACCGCACCGCCGCCTCAACCTCGCCCGAGGGCAAGCGTGCGGCAGAGGCCAAGGTGCGTGCCTGGCAGAAGCGACAGCGTGAGCATCTCACCACCCACCCCGAACTCATCCGGCGCCGCGAACGCGAGCAGCCCGGAGCAAGCAACCTCCCGCCGGCCAACGGCACAGCCGGACGAGCCGGTACGCCGGACGGTCCGAGGTCGGACCCGTACGAGGCCGCGCGCGTCCGCGCGGGCGACGCTCGCACGCTGCCCGAGATACCCGACGAGCAGCTCGGCGCCGCCATCCGGCCCGGAGTCCTCGACGGCCGCGACCTCGACCGCATCCGGGCCGAGGGCGACCGGCGCGACGAGCAGGCCCTGCTCGACCGCGTCCGCCCGCAGGGCCGGCTCGTCGACGACCTCACCCCGTTTTCCGACGACGAGCTCGCCCGGATCTCCGCCCGCCTCGGCGACGAAGACATGCTGCGCGTCATGGCGGAGATGGACCGACGCGACGTCGACGCCGCCATGCCAGGCATCCGGCGGGACCTCGTCGGCATGTCCGAGCAGGAACTCGCGCAGCGCGCCCGCAACGTCGAGGGCGACCAGACGGCGATCGGTGCCGAGGTGCACCGCCGCCGCCTGCTCGCCGAGCTGTTCCCCGGCGGGCGGCTCGCTGCGGACCTGTCCGCGCTCGGCGACGACGTCATCGTCTGGGGTGTGCGTTACGCCGCTCCGGACGACGCCGCACGGATCGCCGCCGTGATCGACCGCCGGTATCCCGCTCCCCCTCCCCCGGCATCGAACGGTGCCACCGTCGCCGACACCCTCGCCAACCGCGCCGCCCTCGACAACGCTCTGCGGCCCGTCCGCCTCGATGACCCGCCACCCGCAGACCCCGACGAGTGGGGCGCGTACGGGCGCGACATCGAGAAAGGGCCCGACGGGACGGCGCACATGTCCGCCACCGAACGCTGGGCGTACGAGAAGGAGCTCGCCGAGCGGCAGGCCCAAGTCGCGTACACGCGGGCCGAGATACGCGAGATGTACCAGGAACACATCTATCTGCAATGGCTCGCCGCCGAGGATGCCACCCGGGGGAACCTACTCAGCCGAAGCGCCGAGGCTGCCGGCGTTGACCCCCGGTCGCTATTCAGCGGCCCCTCGCACGTTGCCTACTCCCGTGCGTCTGAGGACCTGATCAGGTTTTGGGAGGGCGGGTCACCGCGCGTGACCCTCGTCGAGTTCACCGAGCAGGTATCCGGCGTGCGCAGCAGCGCGGGCGATACCGCCCGCAGCGCGCGCGAGGACCAACATCGAAAGTTCTGAGTCAGTCAAAGCCCCGTCACCTGCGGTTTTTTGACTGGCCATCAGCGTTACGAAACTGTGACCCATGCCTCCGGGAGCGCGGAGACGCGTGG